>CAINEA010000476.1 GCA_903847525.1 uncultured Acetobacteraceae bacterium
CTGGTCACACAGAAATGCAGGTGGGCGGGGCGGAAATTGCCCGGCGAGGTCTGGTAGCTGGCCGGCTTGATAGTTTTGAGCTTGTAGCTGCCGTCCTTGCCGCTGGTCAGCACCGCGTAGCCGTTGAAGTTGGGATCGAGCGGCTGGTCGCTGTCGTCGTTCGGGTGGCGGTAGCGGCCCTTGCTGTTGGCCTGCCATATCTCGATCTTGGCGCCGGCGACCGGCTTGCCGGCGGTGCTCAGCACGCGGCCAGTGACATATAGCACCTGCCCCTCAGCCTTGCCCTTTTTGGTCAGGTCGCCGGTTGTCGTCGGCTTCAGGCTAAGGGGATAGAACGGCCCCAGGATCTGGTCCGGCGTGCGCGCGAGCAGGCCTTGCGCGACCGCGGCGGCACCCTTTTTCGGCGCTTCCGCTTTCGGCTTCGCGGGTTTCTTGGTTTTCACCGCCTCTTGGATTTCCGACATTTTGCTTCCCCGTGATTCGTTGGATAATGAAACTACATCGTTCGCTGCCGCAATCCCAGCGGAAATTGCGGGTTCAGCCCTGGTTGCTGCCGGGCAGGCCATGCGGAAACAGGTTCTGCGCCAGCAACCCACCGTCCACATCCAGCGTCGTGCCACTGACATAGGCCGACAGATCCGAGACCAGGAACAGGGCGGCCTTGCCGATATCGTCGGTGGTGCCGCGCCTCCCGGCCGGCAGCAGGCTTCGTGCGTAGGCATCCACACGCGACGGCGTGTCGAACAGGCGCGGTGTGGTGATGTGGCCGGGGGCGATGGCGTTGACGCGAATATGATGCGGCGCCCATTCCACCGCCATCGTCTGCACCAGGCTGATCAGCCCTGCCTTGGCCGCGCCGTAGACCCCACGCATCGGCGCCGAGCGCTGCCCGTCCACCGAGGCGATCCCGACGATAGCACCGGGCTGGCCGCCCTTGATCATCCGCCGGGCGACCTCGCTGGCAGTCAGGAAGAAATAGCGCAGGTTGAGGTGGATCTGCTGGTCGAACAGCGCGGCATCGGTGTCGAGCAAGGGGCCGAACGCGGCGGCGCCAACGATGGAGACCATCGCATCGATGCCATCGAGTTGCGCTTCAGCTGCCGCAACGATGGTCGGGATCTGCGAATCGTCCAGTACATCTCCGACGATCGGGATGCCGCGCGGACCGATCCCGTTCACGATTGCCGCGACGCGCTCCGCGCGCTCGGGAACAACGTCGATGACCGCGACATCCGCACCGGCACGCGCCAGGAACCGGGCCGTGCTTTCGCCCATGCCCTGGCCGCCGCCGACAATCATGGTCTTCTTGCCGGCGAGGCCGAACAGACTGGTTTCACTCATGGTCAATCGTCCCTTTGCCTATTTGAATGCCTTGATGATGCGGCCCCAATCCTCGATCGCGTCCTCATGGCCAGGCGTGATCGAGAAGGTGAGCTGCGAATAGCCGCCGTCCCGCAGTGCCTCCACGCGCTGCTTCAACTCCTGCTCGCTGGCGGTGAAGGTGGCATGGCGGATCAGTGGGCCGGTGACGAACTGCTTTTCCTCGGGCTTCACGAAGACGAAATGGCCGCGATGGTTCATCAGATAGCCGGCGTCCTCCGGCTGGAACTTCTCCGCCACTGCGATGTAACCCTCCATCTCGGCTTTCAGCTCCGGCGGATAGGGGGACGTGTTGGGTAGCTTCATCAACCGTTCGTCGGCAGCCCTGTGCAGCATCACGGCGGCGCGGGGACCGGCTGCACCGATCACGCGCGGGCTGTCATAGGTCTCGCCGTCGCGCAGCACGCAGCCGGCGGTGAAGGCGGTGGCATAGAGTTCGCCGGCCGGGCGGCCGGAGGCGCCCCAGGCCTGCTGCATGCCCTTCAATTCCGTCAGCGCGCCGTCCACCCCAGCGATGAACGTCACCCAGCCCGCATCCAGCCTGGCCGCCAGCGACTGTGTCTTGGGACCGTAGGCGGAGATATGGATGCGGATCGGATCCCTCGTGTTGATCAGGCCGATTTCGGGATTGAGGAAGCGGATCTTCCTCGGTTTGCCCTCGATGTCGGTGACCAGGGTCTCCTCGGCGAGCAGGCCGCGGATGACGCGGATATATTCCTCCAGATCCTTCATCTTCATGGCCCCTAACCCCATCGCCCGGCGGGCGGAGAAGCCGGTGCCGACGCCGAAATCGATACGTCCGGGAGCCATCTGGTTCAGTGTCGCGAAGCCGACGGCGGTGACCGCGGCGAGCCGGTTGGACGGCACCAGGACGCCGGTGCCCAGCCGGATGCGGCTGGTCTTCACGGCGGCCGCTCCCATCGCCACGAATGGGTCGGCGACGATCATCTGGGTGTCGTAGAACCAGGAGTGGCTAAACCCGAGTTCCTCTGCCCGCTGCGCCAATTTCCAGGAATCGCCCGATGTGGCGATGCCGATACCGAAATCCATGATGTTTCCTCTCCGCAGGATTGGCCAGATTGTTCCAGGCTCCGGTCGCTACTGCATCGGCCAGAGGCGCTGGCGTCAAGGGCCGGGCCACGGACGGGTGCCAGACGACCGGCTTGCCCAGGCAACGGGCCTTCCGCTAAGCAGTGGCTTCGAGTTGAGTTTTAAGCTGCCTGCCGGTGCGGTGGGCATATCTCCGGCGAATCGGTTCATCCATGAGTTTTATGAATGTGCTCGTCGGGATTGTCGGGCACTCCCAAAAACATGCGCGTCTGGCATTCTGTGCCGGCGTAGTGCTCGCCGGCCTCTGTGCCGTGTTTGCCTCCCTGCGTCTTGGGATAAGCACCAATACCAGTCTGATGTTTCCGGAAAGCCTGCCCTGGCGCCAGGCTTCGATCGCGTTCAATCGAGATTTCCCGCAGTTCAACGATCTGATCGTGGCGGTGATCGATGCCAAGAACCCGGAGGAGGCCGAGGCCACTGCGACGAGCCTCGCACAGGCGCTGCAAGCCGATACCGGTCACTTCAGCCGGGTGCGCCAGCCGGATTATAATCCGTTCTGGCAGCGCGAGGGATTGCTGTTCCTGGATACCAAGACCCTCGGTTCGTTGCTGGACCGGGTGGTCGATGCACAGCCCTTTCTTGGCCAACTTGCAGCCGATCCGAGCTGCCGGGGTCTGTTCGGCGCGCTCGGACTGCTCGGCCATGGACTGGAGGCCGGAGAGGCCGACATTCGCACCGTCGCGCCGGCGTTGAAGGCTT
Source organism: uncultured Acetobacteraceae bacterium (assembly GCA_903847525.1). Taxonomy (GTDB): domain Bacteria; phylum Pseudomonadota; class Alphaproteobacteria; order Acetobacterales; family Acetobacteraceae; genus PALSA-911. Next base: position 3,190 of record CAINEA010000476.1, read on the forward strand.
TTCATGAGACCATGTCCGCCGCGCTGGATGGACGACCCGAGCCGCTTTCCTGGACGAAGCTGATCGTCGGAGGCACCGCCGAACTAGGTGGTTCCTATCGGTTCGTGTTGGCGCAGCCGAAACTCGACTTCAGTGCGCTACGCCCCGGCGGAGCGGCGGAGGATGCGGTACGGGCGGTCATACGGACGCTGCCCTATGTCGAATCGGGAGACGCCAGGGTGCGCATCACCGGGTCTGTGGCGCTGTCGAACGATGAGTTCGCAACCGTCGCCGAGGGCGTCCTGTCCGGACTCATCGGCAGTGTGATCCTGATCGCGCTTTGGCTGTTCTTCGCTGTTCGGACCTGGCGGCTGATCCTGCCAATTCTGCTGACGCTGGGGCTGGGATTGCTGATGACCGTCGCATTCGCAGCTGCGGCGGTGGGTACACTCAATTTGGTGTCGGTCGGGTTCGGGATTCTTTTCGTCGGCATAGCGGTCGATTTCGCCATCCAATTCTGCGTTCGGTTTCGCGAGGCCGGGGAAATCCAGGGCGTGGACAACAGTGTCCCGATCGGGGTTGCCCTGGCCAGCACCGCGCGACGGGCCGGCGGGCAGGTGGCGGTAGCGGCGGCGGCAACCGCGGCCGGCTTCCTCGCATTCGTGCCGACGGATTTTCGCGGGGTTGCAGAGCTCGGGCTGATCGCCGGCGTCGGCATGATCATCGCATTTTTCTGCACCATCGCGTTCCTGCCGGCGGTGATCGCCCTGTGCCGGCCGCGCCATGATGCCGTTTCCGCCAGGCTGCGCTGGGGCGCACCGATGGATCGGCTTGTGCGCCGCTGGCGGCGCCCGATTCTGGTAGTGTTCGCGGGCATTGCCGCGCTGGGAGTGGCACTGACCCCCCGTCTGATGTTCGACGCCGATCCACTGCACACCAAGGACCCGACGACGGAAGCGGTACGCACCCTATATGACCTGATGGCGTCTCCGGTGACCAATCCGTTCACAATCGACATTATGGCTGCCAATCCCGCTGAGGCGGCCATCGTTGCCGAGCGGATGAGGGGCCTGCCTCTCGTGGATCGCGTGATCTCGATCAACAGCTTCGTTCCGGAGGATCAGGAGCACAAACTTGCAATGATCGCCGACGCCAGGAGTCTGCTGGCCACAACCCTCACGGAGCAGGACATGGCGATGCCGCCCACGGCGCCACAAATCCGTCAGGCGGCGGCCGATGCATTGAAGCCGATCGAACGCGCTCTCGAGAAGCTGCCGCCGGGCAATCCTTTGGCCGCCCTCGCCGAAGATTTGCGATATATCGGCAAGGTCGATGACAGCAAGGCCGAGCAGATGGACGAGCTGCTTACCCGCTTCCTGCCCAAGGAATTAATACAGCTGAACCTCGCCCTTGACGCCAAGCCGGTAAACTTGGCCAGCATTCCGCTGGACATTGCGCGAGACTGGTTGTTGCCGGACGGCCGCGCGCGCGTGCAGGTCGTTCCGAAACAGGCGGCCAGCAACAGCGAGGGCCTGCGGCGCTTTGTCGAGCAGGTTGTTGCCAAGGCTCCGAACGCCGGTGGGTCTGCGGTTACGATCGTTGCGACGAGTGCAACCATCGTCGGGGCCTTCCGCATGGCGGCACTGACCGCGGTGGTCAGCATCGGCCTGATCCTGCTGCTGAGCTTGCGCCGGTTGCTGGATGTCGGGCTGGTGCTCGCACCGCTGCTGCTGTCGGCGCTGATGACCGTGGTGATCGCGGTTTTGCTGCCGATTACCCTGAACTACGCCAATATCATCGCCCTGCCGGTGCTGCTCGGCGTCGGTGTCTCGTTCAATGTGTATTTCGTCATGAACTGGCGGGCAGGCAGGGTGATATTGCTTGGCTCGGCCACGGCGCGTGCCGTGCTGTTCTCTGCGCTAACCACCGGTACCGCGTTTGGGGCGCTGGCGCTGTCGGTTCATCCCGGCACTTCCAGCATGGGGGTGCTGCTGCTGACCAGCCTTGGGTGTACGCTGGTTGCGAGCCTGATCTTCGTTCCCGCGTTGCTCGCCTCGCTCCCGCGGCCCAGGCGGAAGCAATAGGACTATCGCGGCCGTGGCTGAATGCATTATTCGCCTGGCCGGGGAGCCATTCGAAAGCCGGCGTTGAGTATGTGGCCCCGCCAGACCACCCGGCTGCCGGCGAAGCTGGCCACGATAATAGCGATCGAGAGGAAGTCTCTCAGCGGCAGAAGCCAGGACGGCGTGGGGGTTGCGGGCCGAGACAGGCGGGATCTCAACGCGTGTTCGATACCATAGGCTGCGCCCGCACGAACGAGCCAGGACAACGCCGCAAGGGCTACGGCCCACGGTGCCGCATGGCTGAGCAACAGCGCTATAAATGCCCAGAAGATCGGATACTGCAGAGCGGATGCGGCGAAAGCGGCGGGCGCCAGTGCGCGGATCGTTCGCGCCCATCGTAGCTCATGCTGCCACATTGCGGCCAGGGACGATTCCGGCACGGTTGCCGCGGTGACGATATCGGCCAGCCCCACTTTCAGCCCAAGTGCGCGCACGCGTTGGCCCAGTAGATTGTCATCGGCGAGTTCACCCACAAGGCCGTGAAGCCCCCCCGCTCGCTCGAGTGTCTCGCGATGCAGAACCATCGTGTTCCCGAGGCAGTCCTGCCGTCCGAGGGCGCGCGCCAGCAGGGTCCCTGGCAGGAAGACATGGCTGATTTGCGTGGCGCCAAGGCTTTGCCAGAAGCCCGTACCCGCCGGCCGACCCAGATACAGAGTGGAGATCAGACCAACGCCAGGCTGTTCCAATGCTGCGACCAGATGCTCCAGATAGTCCGGCGCGACATGCAAATCGCTGTCGGAAAAAACCAATATGTTGTGGCGTGCCGCCGGCAGCATGTTGATAAGGTTGGAGATCTTGCGATTTGGCCCGTGGATCTCCGGATCGACGATGATCGCCATCTCGAGATCCGGGAATTTCGCGCGCAGCCGCTCGACGACCAACAATGCGGCGTCATCCGGATCCTGGACGCCAAAGACGATCTGGCAAGTAGGATAGGTTTGCGCGCAGCAGGAGGCGAGCGATTCTTCCAGCAAGGGTTCATTGCCGCAAAGTGGCTTGAGCAGCGTGACCGGCGGGAGTCTTACCGGCTCCAAGGTGGGCAGGGCCGCGAACCGATAGGTGGCGAACCACCCGGCGAGGCATTGCAGGATGCCCAGTGCGGCCAACACGGCCGCCAGTAGGGCGATCCCATGTGCCGTGATGATCACGCGAACTGGATTCCAGCTGCCACACGCCGCGATGTCGCTCGGTGGTAGGAAGGATTATCTGGCAACATCCACTTTCCTTAGACCGTTCACCCGCTACCGGTCGAGCGCCACGACCGAGTGCCACGACAGGATTACCGTGATCCGCGATGGACGGCTTTGTCGAACCGGCCAATCGCTGTAATCAGCGCGCCAGATCGCGCGGCCGGCTTTCCAGATCGGCAAGCGAGCGATTGGCAACCGGCGAGAGAGAACCCTAAACATTGCATCGTCTTCGGAAACTCTCGGTTCTGCTGGCAATCGTCGGATTGCTGCTCGGCACCCTCCTGGTAGGCTGGTTCGGCTGGGACCGGGTGCTTGCATCGATGCTGTCGGTCAGCGCGGGCGGATTTGCCCTGCTGTGCCTCTGGCAAATGGTCCTGTTCCTGATCAACGGCATGGCCTGGGATGTGACCATGCCGGCGCTGGGCTGGCGCCGGTCCGGGGTGATGATCTGGGGAAGAATGGTGCGGGAGTCGGCGGCCAACTGCCTGCCATTTTCCCAGGTCGGTGGATTCATCGCCGGGGTGCGGGCGGTCAACTGTCATGGGATCAGTCTGCGACAGGCTACCGCTTCCACCGTGGTGGATGTGACCGCGGAATTCCTGGCCCAGATCGCGTTCGCCGCCTTTGGCATGCTTGTGCTGGTCGGGCATCGCAGCGACATTGCTGACGCCGTGCCGATGGTGATTGGTCTTGGCCTGGCATTCGGCGCCGGCATTCTTTTCATCTGGCTGCAGCGGCGCGGCGTTTCGCCCCTGGCCAACCTCAGCCGGCGCATCGCCGGGCAATGGTTCGGCAGCACGCGAGAGCGCATCGAAGCGCTGCAGGCCGAACTGGCGGCGATGTACAGGCGTCCTGAGCGGGTATTCTTCAGCTTCGTTGTGCACTTGATTGGCTGGATCGGCACGGGGATCGGCGGCTGGATCGCCTTTCGGCTCCTGGGAGTGCCGATCGGGCTTCTTGAAGCCCTGGCGATCGAGGGTCTGCTGCACGCTGTGCTGGCCACGGCATTCCTGGTACCCGGGTATGCCGGCGTGCAGGAGTTGGCCTATGCGGGGATCGGTGCGCTGTTCGGCATTCCGGCGGAGATCTCCATCGCGGTGTCGCTATTGCGCCGTTCCCGCGACATCGCGGTCGGGATCCCCATCCTGTGTTTCTGGCAACTAATCGAAATGCGCCGCCTGCGGTTGCCTGCCCCATTATCCTGATCCGCTTTACGAGGAACAGGGTATTGCGCGGGCGGCTGGTCAGGCGGGCCTCGCCGGCGCCCGGGCGGAAACCGTCGGGAGGGTCATTCGAAACACGGTTCCTGAAGATCCCGTCGACACGAGGGTTATGTCGCCGTTGTTGGTTCGTATCAGATCATGTGCAATGGCAAGGCCGAGCCCAGAACCGCCTGCCTTGGTGCTACGCGTGAAGGGGCGGAAGAGCGTCTCGCGCGCCGCATCCGGCAAACCGTGTCCGTCATCGGTCACATCGATGGCAACAAATGCCAGTGATGGATCACGAGTCTGCGAGGGTGCCAGATCCGGCGCCGGGTTCGCGGCGGACGTATCTGCCGGGCGCAGTATCACGTTCCTCGATCCGGCTTCGGCCGCGTTGCGGATCAGATTGACCAGCACCCGCAGTACTTGGTCCGGATCCGCGTTGACGGCCAGATCCGATGCGATTTCCATGGTGATCTTGCAGCCAGGATAGGTTCCGACGGTCTCGATCGCTTCTTTCACCAACGGAGCCACCTGGAATCGCACAGATGCAACCGGCGTTGGACTGTCCCGCACAAATTTCAGGGTCAGATTACCAGCTACACCAACTCAGCCGGCGAAGATGCTGATTATGTGATTAATCCGCTATCATTTACTGATAATGGAAACGGAACTATCACCGATAACAATACCGGGTTGATGTGGCAAAAG
>CAINEA010000477.1 GCA_903847525.1 uncultured Acetobacteraceae bacterium
GATGCTGGTTGCATCAGTATCCACCTTGCCGGCGTCGGTGATCACCACGCCGTAGCCCTCCCGGGCGCGGCCTCGGGACACGACGCCGAACCGGACATCCGCCAACACGGCATCGACAGGGCGGTCCAGGGGATCACCATAGCCGCCGCCGCCGGAGGATTGCATCACCACCACATCATCGCGATAGATCGGATGGCCGGTGACCTTGCCCGGCGTGGCGAACTCCACATGCGCGCCGCCCGCGGTGTCGACGGACAGGTGATAGGGCGCCCCCGCACCTCCGCCCAGCACGCCGTAGGGCGGTATCACGGCGCGATCGGACAGAACCGAGTAGCTGCCTTCCTCGCCCAGCAGGCGGACCTTGCGGATCATGCCGACGCCGCCGCGCATCCGGCCCTCCCCGCCGCCATCGGGGCGCAGCGTGCAGGACTCGATCACCAGCGGCATCTCGTTCTCGATCGATTCGACGTTGTGGACGGACGGCAGATTGCCGAAGTCGATATTGACGAAGGCGCTCGGCCCGTCCCCGCCGGCGAAGCCGCCATTTCCGCCCGCTGGGGATTCGTAATAAACATATTGCCGGTTGCGGCGCTCGTTCCAGCCGCCGATGGAATTGGGAAACGAGCTGCCGCACAGATCGCCCGACACCTTGTCCGGAATGATCTGCGCCAGCGCCGCCATCGCGAGCGACACGCCGCGCTTGCGCACCTCGCCATGCGCGCCGGCCGGGGCATCGGACACGCAGTTGAAGATCGAGGCTTCCGGCGCCTTCAGCGTCAATGGCCGGAAGGCGCCTTCATTCACCGCGCCGCCCGGGTCCAGCGTGGCCTTCACCGCCACGAACACCCCCGCGCCGGCAACGGCGAGGGAGCAGTTGACAACCCCCGGCACCTGCGGATTGGTGCCGTCGAAATCGGCGATCAACTGGTCGCCGGCAACCGTCAGTTTCAGCCGCGCCAGAACGGGGTCCAGGCGGCCCTGGTTGTAGAATTCCAGGTAGTCCTCGGCGTAATAATCCCCGTCGGGCAGGTCGGCGATGCGCGTGCGCAGCCGGCGCTCGGTGCGGTCGAGGTTCTGGCGCACGCATTCCTGCACCACGTCCCAGCCATATTTGCCGATCAGCGCGCGGATGCGGCGTTCGGCCACCCGGCAGGCGCCCAAGGAGGCGTTCAAATCGCCCTGGCGTTCCTCCGGCACGCGCATGTTCGCCATCAGCAGCGTCATCGCCGAGCGGTTCACCTCGCCCTTCTCATAGATCTTGATGGGCGGGATGCGCACGCCTTCCTGGTAGATGTTGGTGGACAGGCCGGAGTAGCTGCCCGGCACCATGCCGCCAACATCCACCCAATGGGCGCGGACGGCGGGAAACAGCAGCATTTCCCCGTTGTCGTTGAACAACGGGCACAGCAGCGTCACGTCGTTCATGTGGGTGCCGCCGCGATAGGGGTCGTTCAGCAGGATCGCGTCGCCGGGGTGGATGTCGCCGGCGAAATCCTCCAGCGCGCAACGCACGCCCCAGGGCAGCGGCAGCACGTGGCCGGGATGATCCCAGGATTGCGCCACCAACTCGCCGGCCGGTCCGAACAGGGCGCAGGAAAAATCGTCGAACTCGTAGATGACCGAGGAATACGAGGCGCGGATGATCGTTGCCCGCATTTCGCGGACGATGGCGATGAGGCCTTCGCAGACGACCTCCAGCGTGATCGGATTGACGTCCATCACAGTCTCTCCATCAGCATGTCGCCGTGATCCAGCACGCGCAGGCCCCAGCCCGGCGGCAGCAGCGTGGTGGAGCCGCTTTCGTCGATGATCGCCGGGCCTTGCAGCGTGACGCCGGCGCCGAGGCGGGCGCGCTGATAGATCGGCGTGTCGTGCGACGTGCCATCGAACCAAACGGCGCGCGTGCCGCCAATCGCCTGTTCGGCGGGGCCGCCCGCGATCCACAGCGGCAGCTCCGGCTTGTCCACGACGCCCAGCGCGGTGACGCGGAAATTGACGATCTCCACCGCGCCGCCGCTGCGATGGCCGAAGCGGCGGTCATGCACCTCGGCGAACGCGGCTTCCATGTCGGCGACGGAGGCAACGGTATCGGGCAGTTCCACCAGCAATTCCCAGGATTGTCCCAGGTAGCGCATGCCGGCGGAACGTTTCAGGACGATGCGGTCAGGATCGACACCTTCGTCCAGCATGTCCTGGTGGGCTCTCGTTTCCAGTTCCACAAAGGTCGCGTCGAGATCTGTATAGCCCGCGGCGGACAGGATGGTGGTACGGGTGCGGGCATAGTCGCGCCGCAGGTCGGAGATCAGCGAACCGAAGGCGGCGAAATTGCCGGGGCCGACCGGGACCAGGATGCGGGTCATTTCCAACTCGTCGGCGATCGCGGCGGCGTGCATCGGGCCGGCGCCGCCATAGGGCAGCAGCACGAAGTCCCGCGGATCATGGCCATTGGAAATCGAAATCTGCTTGATGGCGGAAACCATGTTGGCCACCGCGATCCGCACGATGCCATCCGCCATCGTGCGCGCGTCCAGGCCGATCCTGGCGCCGAGGGCACTCACGGCCGTGTCCGCGAGGTCCGGGTCCATGCCGATCTGCCCGGCCAGCTTGCCACCGGCGGCCAAGCGATTGAGGACCAGATTGGCATCGGTCACGGTCGGTTCCGTGCCACCGCGGCCATAGCAGGCCGGGCCCGGTGCGGCGCCGGCGCTTTGCGGACCGACCTTCAGGATATCGCCGTCATCGATCCAGGCGATCGAGCCGCCGCCGGCGCCGACGGCGTTGATCTCGATCTGCGGGGTCCGGTTGGCGTAGTCGCCGATGCGCTGCTCGTTGGTAACGGGGATCCGCAGGCTCTCGATCAGGCAGACATCCGTGCTGGTGCCGCCCATGTCGCAGGTAATCAGGTTGGGAAAGCCCCGCAGGCGGCCGAGATGCACCGTGGCGGCGACACCGCCGGCGGGGCCGGACAGCACGGTGGCGACCGGCAGCCGCTTGGCCTGCGCCGCGGTGGCGACGCCGCCATTGGACGTCATGATGAAGACGTCGCGGGCGTAGCCCATGTTGGCGAGGCCCGCGCGCAGATCGTCCAGATACCGCGCCATCAGCGGGCCGATATAGGCATTCAGAACCGTGGTGTTGAACCGCTCGACTTCGCGGAACTGTGGGGAAACCTCCTCCGATGTGCAGACGAAACGGCCTGGGGCGGCCTGTTGCGCCATCGCTTTCACCGCCTGCTCATGTGCCGGGTTGGCGTAGGCGTGCAGGAAGCAGATGGCGATTGCGGTATTGGGCGTGTCGGGGAGCTGCCCCAGGGTGGCCCGCGCCTGAGCCTCGTCCAGAGGCACGCGGGCGCTGCCGTCGAACATCAGGCGTTCGGTGATCTCCAGCGTGCGGGAGCGTGGCACCAGGGGCGGCGCCTTCAGCGTGCGCAGATCATAGAGGATCGGCCGGTTGGTGCGGCCGATCTCCAGCACGTCGCGGAAGCCCTGGGTGACGAGCATCCAGACATCCGCGCCCTTTTTCTCCAGGATCGCATTCGTGCCGATGGTCACGCCATGGCAGAACCGTGCGACGCGGGCCATGTCCGGGCCGAGCAGATCCAGCGTCGCCAGCACGCCATTGGTCGGAGCGCCGGGGGTGGAGGGTGCCTTCGCATAGGCAAAGACGCGGGTTTCGTCGTCGTAGACGACGCCGTCGGTGAAGGTGCCACCGACGTCGATGCCGATCCAGAGCATGCGCGATTATTTCGGCGTGTCGAGTGTGACGGCCTTGGGGTCCACCGCCTTCAGCGGCTCGGTGATGAACATCGTCGTCCAGTCGACGGGCTTCTTGAGCTTGCCGGTTTCGGCCAGTTGCCCCTCGATCTCTTTCATGTGGGCCAGGGAGTCGTTGGTAAGCTCCATGCTGTAGATCACCTTGCCCATCAGGGATTCGGTCAATCCGACATCCAGCTTCAGCAGCTTGCCGATCTGTTGGGCGGCTTCCTTCGGGTGTTCCTTGAGGTAGGCGGTTGCCTCCACCATTGATCTCATAAAGGCCTTGGCTGCGTCTTTGTTCTTTTCGACCCAGCCGCGGTTCATCCACACATAGTCACGCGGCTCGATGATGCCGGCATTGTCGCGCAGGTTCTTGGTGTTGGGGATGCCCATCAGGGCCCGCGACACCCAAGGTTCCCAGACGCCGAAGGCATCTATATCGCCGCGCTCCAGGGCGGCGACCATTTCCGGCGGTTCGACCTGGATGATGGTATAGTCCTTGGGGTTGAGGTTGTATTTCTTCACCAACGCCAGCCAGAAGGACTGGCTGCTGCTGCCCTGGTCGATGCCGATCTTCTTGCCCTTCAGGCCTTCGATCGAGTCGATGTTGCGAGCGACCAGGCCAAACAGATGCGGCAACTGCACGGATTCACCGGCGATGCCGACATTGGCGTCGAGGTTGTGTGCCTGCACCCCCGCCTGCTCGGCGCCCAGGGCGGCCTGCAGCTGATCGCCGATCAGGTAGCCGATCATGGCGGACCCGGACGGCCCGAGGTTGAGCGTGACGTCGAGGCCGTTGCGCTCAAAAATTCCAGCCTCCTTGGCGACATAGAACTGACCCAGTGACGGGTCCACGCCAGTGCCGACGGTCATTTTTGTTTCGGTTTGCGACCAGGCGGGCAGGCTGGTTAGGGCGAGGGCAGTGCAGAAGAGAAGCGCGGGCAGACGGGTCATCGTGGTCTCCGTGCAGGTGCAGCAAACGGATGGTTGCATCGTGGTTGACTGTGTTCAAGGGGCAGTCGTGCATCGTTGCCGAAGGCGCTGCCGATATTGCGTAGATCGGCCCAGCGGGCAGTTTCGGTGGGCAGCAATGGCCTCGGGTCATCGACATGGCTGGCGTCGATGGCTCGCCCAGCTCGGCGGGAAGCGCCGAACTTCCGGTTGATGCTGAGTCCATGTCGCGGAAAGCCTAACAGGTTGGGCCGATGCCGATAAGCGCCCATGCTCCGCCGCCGATCCCTAGGCTCGGTCCTGCCGCCAGCCTAAACCGCCGTTCGTTTGCCGGGTCCGCCCGTTCGAGAGTTCTTGGCCGTTGGCGGCGCCCGCCCCTTGGCGGAGCGGGTATTTGGCGGCAGAGCGCCGCGCCGTCCCTTCAGGCATCGGATGAGTCCGTATTACTTGATTATGTAACTATGCTTTCTTCAGATAGATCGGGTATCCTGACACGCGTCGCCGGGATGGTGTGGGCAGATTGGCCGCACCATCCGTTGTCCTGCAATAGAGGAGGCCCGGAATGAACGATCATCCTTCAGTTGACCCGTTCCCGACGGTTTGGGATCCCGAAAGCCGGGTGGGCGACATGTTGCGGGGGCGGCGCGGACTGGTCGTCGGCATCGCCAACGAACACAGCATCGCCTATGGCTGCGCTGGCAAGCTGCGCGCATTCGGTGCGGATCTGGCCATCACCTACCTGAACGAGAAATCCGAACGCTATGTCCGCCCGCTGGCCGAGCAATTGCAGGCCAGCCTGATCCTGCCGCTCGATGTGGAGCAGCCCGGTCAGTTGCAAGCGGTGTTCGAGCGCATCCGCCCCGAATGGGGCAGCCTCGATTTCGTTATTCATTCCATCGCCTTCGCGCCGCGCGACGACCTGCACGGCCGCGTCGTGGATTGCTCGCAGGCCGGGTTCGAGCAGGCGATGCGGGTGTCCTGCTATTCGTTCATCGAAATGGCACGCCTGGCCGAACCGCTGATGGCACCGGGCAGCTCCCTACTGACGATGAGCTATTACGGCGCTGACAAGGTGGTGAACAACTACAACATCATGGGTCCGGTAAAGGCCGCGCTGGAAGCGACGACCCGCTATCTGGCGGCCGAACTCGGCGAGAAGGGCATCCGCGTCTTCGCGGTATCGCCGGGGCCGCTGAAGACCCGGGCCGCGAGCGGCATCGCCGCGTTCGACGAATTGGTGGAAGCTGCCGTGGCACGCGCGCCCGCTAGGCGACTGGTGGATATTGCCGAGGTCGGGCGCGTGGTGGCCTTCCTTGTCGGCGGCGCCGCATCCGGCATGACCGGGGATACGATCTACGTCGATGCCGGACTGCATATCGTAGCATAGAGCGCGGTTGCCCCCGCCATTCGCCAGGAAGCCGCCGAATGAAACAGCAGAGCGAAGTCCGTCACGTCATCACCCTCAACGCAGGTTCCTCCTCGATCAAGTTCGCGCTGTTCGAGTTGAACGGTGGGGAACCGGTGGCGCTCGCCACCGGTCTGGCGGAAATGCTCGACACGGACCGGATCATCCAGGTCAAGGATGCCGGCGGCGCGGCCATCCATCAAGAAAAGTGGCAAAAGAGCTCGGGGGCGGCGTTCCACACCGAGGCATTGCACCGCGTGCTGGAATGGCGGCGGGGGGCGTTCCCCGATGCCAACGTGGTCGCCGCCGGCCATCGCGTCGTGCATGGCGGCATCCGCTACAACGCGCCGGTGATCGTGACCGACGAGGTGCTGCACAACCTGGAAGCCCTGATACCACTCGCGCCCCTGCACCAGCCGCACAACATCGCCGGCATTCTCGCCGCGCGGGAGGCATGGCCGCATGTGCAGCAGGTCGCCTGCTTCGACACCGCCTTTCATCGCGATCACCCTTTCGTCAACGATGTCTTTGCCCTGCCGCGCAGCTATTACGATGAAGGCGTGCGCCGCTATGGCTTTCACGGCCTGTCCTACGAATACGTCACCGGCAAGCTGCGCGAGATCTCGCCGCTACACGCGGCCGGCCGCGTGGTGGTGGCGCATCTGGGCAACGGCGCCTCGATGTGCGCCATCCGCGACGGGCATTCGATCGCCAGTTCGATGGGCTTCACGGCGCTTGACGGGCTGCCGATGGGCACGCGCTGCGGCCAGCTCGATCCCGGCGTGGTGCTGTACCTGATGCAGGAAAAGAAGATGAGCGCTGATGCGATCGCGGATCTGCTGTATCGGGATTCCGGCCTGAAGGGCCTGTCCGGCGTGTCCCACGACATGCGCGAGCTGGAGGCGTCCGACAGGCCCGAAGCGCGCGAGGCGGTAGATTACTTCGTGTTCCGCATCCGCCGCGAACTCGGCGGCCTGGCCGCCGTGCTGGAGGGGCTGGACGCGATGGTATTCTGCGGCGGCATCGGCGAGCACGCCTGGCAGGTCCGACAGCGCGTGCTCGAAGGCATGGAATGGATCGGCATCGAGCTGGACTACACGGCCAACCGTGCGAGCGCCGGAATCATATCCTCGGAGCGGTCCAGGGTCCGGGTATTCGTCATTCCGACCAACGAGGAGGCGATGATCGCGCGCCACACGCTGGCCGTGCTGGACAGGAACGTGGCTGCCGCCGCCTGAACGCCGGGTTTCCGGGCGATGCCGGCTACGCGTACAGATCGGCCCGGGTCGGGGGCAGCCCCGACGGTCCGCGCACTCTCTTGGAAGCCAACGTCTGGTAGATGCCGACGGTGTTGCGTTCGAAGGCGAGGGAGCAGCCCGCGAGGTAGGCCAGCCAAAGGCGGACCTTGACGCTGCCGACCTCGGCGGTGGCTTCGTTGGTGCGGGCGAGCAGCTGATCGTGCCAGAGGCGGCAGGTGCGGGCGTAGTGTTCGCGCCAGGCTTCCATGTCGTGCACCTCGAAGCCGTGGCGCTGCAAATTGGCGATGGACATGCCGACATGGTCGAGCTCCCCGCCGGGAAAGATGTAGCGCACCAGGGCGGCGTATTCCTTTGGGCGGCGCTTGAAGGCCCGATCGTCGCGCTTGGCCGGGCGGGCGATGGAATGGTGCAGATAGAGCCCGCCGGGATTGAGCAGGCGGTTCACGGTGCGGAAATAGGTGGCGTGGTTGGCGATGCCGACCTGTTCGAACATGCCGATGGAGGAGATCTTGTCGAAGGTTCCTTCCATCAGGGCGTA
>CAINEA010000478.1 GCA_903847525.1 uncultured Acetobacteraceae bacterium
GATCCGCGTGGCCGACGAGGAGATGGCGGCCCTCAACATCACCACCGATCCGTGGCATCCCGACTGGAACTACACGATCAGCCCAAGACCATCAGATCGAAGCGTTAATTGTTGAGCGCCGCCTTAGTTGTGCGCCAGGGCAAGATGATCGGCGGCAATTTCTCCGAGCCGGGCACCACGTCCCTGATCGGTGAGCGCCCGCTATCGGTCCGCGCCCGCCCGGGCGATGGCGGCTACAGCATCACCGGCCGCAAGATGTTTGCCTCCATGCTGGAAGCCGCGGACTTCGTTCTGGTGCTTGCCTACCCCGACGATGCGACCGGCCCGAACGCGGGCATTCTGCTGCTGGTCGCACCGGATTCGAAAGGACGCAGCGTGATCGCCAACTGGGATACGCTGGGCATGCGCGCGACCCGCAGCGACTCCCTGGTGTTGGATGAATGCTGGGTTCCGCAATCAGCCGTGATGTTCCGCTCCAACGACATCAGGTCGTTTCGATATGCGTTTTTGAACTGGTTCTGGGCCTCCTATACCGCGGTCTATCTCGGCATCGCCGTGGCGGCCTACGACGAGATCCGCAAAGTCGTGGGCAATCGGCTGCCGCAAGGCTATGCGCAATCGCTGGCCTACCATCCCGATGTCCGCCGCCATGTGGCGATGATGAGCGCCGATCTCGAAGCGGCTCGGCTGGTCACCTACCGTTCCGCCTGGCTCAGCGACATACAGGGCCCCACGGCGGAAACCACCGCCGCACTCTATCGCGCCAAATACGTCGTCGGTGAAGCCGTCGGCCGCATTACCCGCACTGCGCTGACCCTCGGCGGCGCGCACGGCATCTTCAAGGGATCGCGGATCGAGCAATTGTTCCGTGACGGCGCGCTCGCCCCGATCCAGCCGCCCACGGCGGATTTCTGCCTGTGGAACATGGGCGCCCACGAGCTTGGCCTCGATCCCGCCGACCTGTTGCCGCCGATGAAACCAATCTAGCCCGCCCGGCGCTGACGGAACTCCTCATCCGGCATGCTTCTTGCTGTTCTCCATTGTTCCCAGTCCTTGGAGTAGCCGCCGAATGCCCCCGCCGATTTCCGACGAATCCCTTGATCACATGCTGGCCAATGCCGGCCTGACGCTGGACGAGGCGCAGAAAGCCGACCTGCAAACCATCCACGACAACCTGGCCATGATGAAAGCCCGTGTGCGCCAGAAGCGCGGCCACATGGCCGAACCTGCTCACGGCTTCGCCTTCACAGCTGAGGATTTGTGATGGATATTCTCACCCTGGCCGATGCGGCCAAGCTGATCGCCCAGAAGAAACTATCCCCGGTCGAACTCACCAAGGCCTGCCTCGATCGCGTCGCCCGCTTCGACGGCGACCTGCACGCCTTCATCCTGCCTACCGAGGAACGCGCTTTGTCCGACGCGAAGGCGGCGGAGGCGGAGATCATGCGCTCCGGTCCTCGCGGCCCCCTGCACGGCATCCCGATGGGCCTGAAGGACATCGTCGATACCGCCGGCATCGAAACCACCTGCCAGTCCCGCCTGCTCGCAGGCAACGTGCCTGCCGAAGATGCCGCCTGCGCGGCCAAGCTCGCGGCTGCCGGCACCGTGCTGATGGGCAAGCTCACCACGCATGAATTCGCCGATGGCGGGCCGAGCTTCGACCTGCCCAAGCCGCCGGCGCGCAATCCGTGGAATACCGAGCATTTCACCGCCGGGTCCTCCTCCGGCACCGGTGCCGCCATCGCCGCCGGCATGATCCTGTGCGGCATCGGCACCGACACCGGCGGCTCCATCCGCGGCCCGGCGGCCCTGTGCGGCATTGCCGGCATCAAGCCGACCTATGGCCTGGTCTCGCGCGCCGGCGTGGCGCCCGCGGCCTTCAGCCTCGATCACATCGGCCCGATGGCCTGGACCGCCGAGGATTGCGCGCTGATGCTGCAGGCCCTGGCCGGACACGACCCCAAGGATCCCGCGAGCGCGAGCTGGCCGGTACCGGATTACACCGTCGGGTTCGGCACCGGGCTGCAGGACGTGCGCATTGGCGTCATCCGTCACTTTCACGAGACCGACTACCCGGTCGCCCCCGCCGCTCAGGCCGGCATCGACAACGCGCTCGCGGTGTTCCGTTCGATGGGCGCCACCGTCACGGATGTCACCCTGTCCCCCCTGCAGGACTGGCACGCCTGCGGCAGCCTGATCTCCATCACCGAACGCGCCTCCGCCTACGAGGAATGGGCACGCACCCGCCTCGGAGATTTCGGCGAACGCGTGCAGCGCCGCCTGATGCTCGGCGCGATGGTTTCAGGCGTCGACTATGTCCAGGCCGTGCGCCGCCGCCGCGAGTTGCGCGACGAACTGCGCCTGGCGATGGCGGATCTCGATGTGGTGATCACCGCCGGCGCGCCAGCAGAAGCACCGAAGATGGATGCGATCCCGCGCTGGGACCTGTTCGACAAGCCCAACTTCACCATGCCCTTCAACGTCTCCGGCTATCCCGCAATCTGCGTCTGCTCTGGCTTCGGCCCCGCTGGGCTGCCGGTCTCGCTGCAGATCGTCGGCAAGCCGTTTCAGGAGGCCAAGGTCTTCCAGGTGGCGGATGCGTTCGAGAAGGCGACGCCGTTCCGTGACCGGCGTCCCGCGATGGTAAGCCCTGTCATGGCGGGCTAACCTGCTGATTGCCGCCCCAGCCCCGCCGTTGTAGCAGCGTGCGGGAGTAGGGAGGACGGGCGGCATGGCGCGAACGCATATTGATACCGATGTCTTGATCATCGGCGCCGGCGGGGCCGGCATGGCCGCCGCCCTGTCGGCGGCCGAAGCCGGCGCCCGCGTGCTGCTGGTCGATCGCAGCCTGATCGGGCGCGGCGGCGCGACCGTGATGGCGCAGATGACCGTCGCCGTGGCGCTTGGAGAGGAACAGCCCGACAGCGTGGCGGCGCATTTCGCCGACACGATGGCTGCCGGGCGCGGCCTGTGCGATGCGCGGCTGGCGGCGATCGTCTGCCAGGATGGGCCCGCCGCGATCCGTCGCCTGGATGCCTGGCATGTCGGCTGGGCGCGTCATCAGGACGGCCGCATTCGCCAGGCGCACGCGCCGGGCCACGACCGCCCGCGCTGCGTCTACGTCGATTTCCTCGCCACCGGCCCGGCGGTGTCGCGCACCCTGCGGGCCCAGGTCCAGCGCCAGGGCAACGCCATTCGCCGTATCGGCGACCTGTTCGTCACCGACCTCGTGGTCAACGAGGGAAAGGCCGCGGGCGCTGTCGGATTTTCCCTGGCCGATGGAAGGCCGGTATCGATCGCGGCGCCCGCGGTCATCATTGCCACCGGCGGGCTGACCCGGCTCTACAGGCGCAACAGCGCCTCCGCCAACATGGGCGGCGACGGATATGCGCTGGCCTTGCGGGCGGGTGCCGAATTGCTGGACATGGAGTTTGTGCAGTTCTTCCCGATCGGCCACCTCGCACCGCGCATGATCGGCATGGACCCGATCATGTGGGACCCATTCCGCTACAAACTGGGCGGACGGCTGCTGAACGGACAAGGACGGGAGTTCCTCGACGAGTACGGCATGCCGGAGGATGGGCGCTATGTCGTTACCCGCGACAAGGCGACCTATGTCATCCTGAAGGAAGTGGCGGCCGGGCGAGGCTCGCCGTCCGGCGGGGCTTGGTTGAGCTTTCGCCACGTGCCGGAAGCCGATCTGCGTGCCGCTTTCGGCCCGGTAATCGACCGGTTGGCGGCCAACGGGATCGACCTGACCAAGAACGACATCGAGGTGTCGCCGATCGCGCATTACCACATGGGCGGCATACGGGTGACACCGGAACTGGAGACCCGCATCGACAATCTGTTCGCCGCCGGGGAGGCCGTGGGCGGTTCGAACGGCGCCAACCGGCTCTCGGGCAATGCCATCACGGAGGCGCTGGTGTTCGGCCACCGTGCCGGACAGATCGCCGCCGAACGGGCCTCCGGCGGAGCCGCCTGGCCGGAAGCGGCCGCACAATCCCGGCTCGATCTCGTCACCGCCGGCACGGGACAGCAAACCGAAAACCCGGCGGCATTGATCGTGGAATTGCAGGCGCTGATGGCGGATCGGGTCGGGCCATTCCGCACCGGCCCAGCGCTGCAGCTTGCCCTGGCCGGGATCGACGGCCTGCGCACCCGCTTAGGTGACATTCCGTCCGGCCACCCCGGCTCCTACGATCAGTCCCGGCTGGACTGGTTCGACCTGCGCAACATGCTGCTGGTGGCCGAGGCTGTGACCCTCGCCGCCCTGTCCCGTACGGAAAGCCGCGGCGCCCATCAGCGTGAGGACCATCCCGGCCTTGACGAAGCCTGGACGCTGAACCAGAACTTGGCTCTGGATGGCAACCGGCTGCATCTGACCCGCATCGCCGTCCCCGCGACGGCGCCGGAACTCGCGGCATGACCGAGACCTCGATCCTGCTCATCCAGCGTGGCCGGCATGGCGAAATCCCACGCTGGGAACGGTTCGAAATCCCCTACGAGCCCGGCCAGTCCGTGCTGGACGGCATCCGGCAGATCCGCGCATCGACCGACCCGAGTCTCGCGATCCGTTTTTCCTGCATCAACGCCAACGCCTGCAAGGAATGCATGATCCGGGTGGATGCCAAGGTGGTCTATGCGTGCATGTGCCGGCTGGAACCGCGCGAGATGCGATTGCAGCCGTTGGCCAGTAAGAAGCTGGTGCGCGACCTCGTGACCGAGATCGCGCCGCCGGATGAAATCCTGGGGTAGCGGGAAATTGTCCCGTTCAGCAGGCCAGTACGATCTTCCCGAAATGCTGGTTCGCCTGCATATGCGCCAAAGCCGCCGGAGCCTCGGCAAGCGGAAACACCTTGTCGATCGGTAGGGCCAGCTTGCCGGCTTCCACCGCCGGCCACAGATCGGCGATCATGCGTCGATTGATTTCCCGCACCTCTTCCACGCTGCGGGTGCGGAACGTCACGCCGATATACTGGATGCGCCGGGCGGCATGCAGGTCGAAGTTGAACTCGCCTCGGGTGCCGCCGAGCCGGCCGACATTCACGATCCGGCCGAGGATGGCGCAGCATTTTAGGTTGCCGTTGGCCACGCTGGCGGAAATTTGGTCGACGATCACATCCACGCCGCGCCCGCCGGTGGCGGTCAGCACCTGATCGGGCCAGCCAGCATCGCCGGTGTCGATTGCCAGGTCAGCGCCGAATTCCGCCAGCCGCGCGCGCCTGCCGGGATGGGTCGAACTGCCGATCACCAGGCTCGCACCCATCATCTTGGCGATCTGCATGCCCATCAGGCCGACGCCGGAACTCGCCCCCTGGATCAGGATGCTCTGGCCCGGCTTCAGCGCGCCGTTGGTGACGATCGCGTCGTGCATCGTCGACAGCGCCACCGGCAGGGTGGCCGCCTGTTCCCAACTCATATTGCTGGCGGGCACGGCGCAGACCGTGCCGTGATCGGCCAGGGCATATTCGGCATAGCCGCCGGCCCCCTTGGCCATTACCCGCATGCCCGATTGGATGTGCGCCGGAACCTCCGCCCCCACCTCCACGACCTCACCGGCGAATTCCAGCCCGATGATAGTGCCCGATCCCCCCATGCTGCCATGGGCGTGGCCGGCGGCAACTCCCAGATCCGCCCGGTTGAGGCCGGCGGCACGTACCCGGATCAACACCTGCTGCGGCCCCGGCCTCGGTTCCGGCACGTCCTGCACCCGCACGCCGTTCTCGGTAACGATCGCGGCCTTCATAGTTTTTTCACTTCTTGTTCGGTCGAAACGGGCAGTCGCTGTAGTTTACGGGGTGGCCTGCAGGCGTTCGAGAAGGGCCTGGGAGGGCATGCCATCCACCGGCATGCCGCTGGCGCGCTGGTACTGGCTGATCGCGGTAGCCGTCTGCGGCCCGACGACGCCGTCCGGTGCGGAGCGGGTGTAACCCAGACGGTTCAACTCCATCTGCACCGAACGCACGAGGCCGGGGCCGTAGGAAGGTGCGTAGGGCGACTGCACCAACGGCGCACCATAGCCGTAGCCCGGAACCGCGTTGCCGCGCGTGTACATGCACTGGGCATAGGCGTTGTCGTATTGTTGCTGAATGGTCAGTTGGGCGTTGGAACTGGTCATGGCGCCAATGCCCGCACCGCCGAGCGCGCCGCTGGCAGCCCCTATGCCCGCGCCGCGGCCACCGCCGATCGCCGCGCCCAGCCCGGCGCCGAGCGCCGTGGTAATTGCCGCCTCGCCGACGCCGCGGACATTGGCGTTCTCCGCCTGACCCGCAACGGCGTTCTGCGCGAACTGCTTACAGGTGGCCTGATCGTAGGCGAAGGCGTCCAAGGACTTGCCGTTGCCCGGCATGACCTGAACTGTCGGGCCCATCGGGGTCTGTGCGCAGCCGGCCAGGAGCAGCGCCGGGAGCAGTAGGGCGGTCATGCCATTGCGCCGGATGGATTGGGCGGTCATTGGTATCCTCCGTCTTCGTTTCATTCGTTAGCAGCCAGCTCGCGCAGTATGTCCTTGGTCGCCGGTCATTGCCAGTGCCGACTACTTTCGTGCCGCCGCTTCCCGGTGCTATGCCACTCCGTATTTCCGGAACCAGGCCAGGGTCTGCTTCCAGCCATCCTCAGCGGCGTCCTTGTTGTAGCTGGGGCGATAATCGGCATGGAACGCATGCCCTACATCCGGATAGATCACGATCTCCACATTCTTGCCGGCGGCCCTCACCTTGGCCTCGGCGGCGCGAACCTGATCGACGGAAATGCCGCCATCCTTGCCGCCATACAGGCCCAGCAGCGGGGCTTTGATCTGATCCGCCATGTCCAGAACGGTCTTGGGCTGTATCTCGCTCGTCGTGCCGCCGAGCGGGCCATACCAGGCGACAGCTGCCTTCAGATTGGGGTTGTGTGCGGCATAGAGCCAAGACACCCGCCCGCCGCGGCAGAAGCCGTTGATCGCCAGCTTGGTTGGGTTGCCGTGATTCTGCGCCGCCCACGCGGCGGTGGCGTCCAGGTCGCTCATTACCTGTGCGTCCGGCGCCTTGGAGATGACCTCGCGTATGATCTGGGCGGCGTCCGTCATCTTCGACAGGTCACCCTGGCGCGCGTACAACTCCGGCGCGATGGCCAAATAGCCCGCCTTGGCGAAGCGGCGAACCGTGTCCTTGATATATTCATGGACGCCGAAGATCTCCTCGATCACCAGAACAGTCGGAAATGGGCCGATGCCTTCGGGCCGGGCGAAATAGGCCGGGATCTTGCCGTCCGCCGTCGGGATATGCACCTCGCCGGCAACCAGTCCCTCGCTGCCGGTTTGGATCGCCTGGGTCTCGGCCCGCACCGTCGCCAGGGTGAAGCCGCTCATCAGCCCGGTCATCATGAAGCCGCGCCGTGCCAGCGGATAGCGCCGCAAGCCAGTGAATTCGGTCATATCATCCATCGAAGTCTCCCTTTTTCGTTGATCTCAATCTGCCCGGGTTCTTCCGCCTCACACAATGACGTTTTCGTAACCGAGAAACAAAAAAGACCCGCCTTACGGCGGGTCTTTCGTTCAAGTTAATTGGCTGCTTCAGGCCATCGCCTTCTGCAGGTTCTCGTCGATCTTGGCAAGGAAGTTCTGCGTGTTCAGCCACTTCTGGTCAGGTCCGATCAGCACGGCAAGGTCCTTGGTCATGAACCCGCTCTCCACCGTCTCCACGCAGACCCTCTCCAGCGTCTCGGCAAAGCCGGTTACATCCGGCGTGCCGTCGAACTTGCCGCGGTAGGCCAGCCCGCGGGTCCAGGCGAAGATCGAAGCGATAGGGTTGGTGGAGGTCTCCCGGCCCTTCTGATGCTCGCGATAGTGGCGGGTGACGGTGCCGTGCGCGGCCTCGGACTCCACCGTGTTACCGTCCGGGCTGAGCAGCACGGAGGTCATCAGCCCAAGCGAACCGAAGCCCTGCGCCACAATGTCGGACTCCACGTCGCCGTCGTAGTTCTTGCAGGCCCACAGGTAGCCGCCGTTCCATTTCAGCGCGCAGGCGACCATGTCGTCGATCAGGCGGTGCTCGTAGGTCAGGCCGGCCTTGTCATAGGCAGCCTTGAACTCCTGGTCGAAGATGTCCTGGAACCGGTCCTTGAAGAAGCCGTCATAGACTTTCAGGATGGTGTTCTTGGTGGACAGGTACACCGGATAGCCGCGCTGAATACCGTAGTTGAAGGTGGCGCGGGCGAAACCGTCGATGGAAATCTGCAGATTGTGCATGCCCATCGCGATGCCGGGACCCTTGAACTCGTGCACCGACAGGGTTTGCGCCGGGGAACTGCCGTCGGCCGGTTCGTACACCAGCTTCACCGAGCCGGCGCCGGGGATCTTCATCTCGGTCGCGCGGTAAATGTCGCCATAGGCGTGGCGGCCGATGACGATCGGCTGGGTCCAATGCGGCACCAGGCGGGGCACGTTCTTGCAGATGATCGGCTCGCGGAAAATCGTGCCGTCCAGAATGTTGCGGATGGTGCCGTTCGGGCTGCGATACATCGCCTTCAGGCCGAACTCGGTCACGCGCTGCTCGTCAGGTGTAATGGTCGCGCATTTCACCCCGACGCCGTACTGCTTGATGGCATTGGCGCTATCGACGGTTACCTGATCGTTGGTCTGATCGCGGTACTCTATACCCAGATCGTAGTATTTCAGGTCGATATCCAGGTAGGGCAGGATCAGCTTGTCCTTGATGAAACCCCAGATGATGCGGGTCATCTCGTCCCCATCCAGCTCGACAACCGGGGTCTTCACCTTGATTTTCGCCATTACTGTCCTCTTGCACATGCTGACACCGGGCCAGAACGGCACGGCTTCCCAATCTGGGCTACCCGTGACCGGACTTTCCCAAAAACGCGCGGACAATCGCATCCCCACGCAGAGCGGGCAACCCGGCCGCTGTCGAGAGGTGGTTGGGACATGGGCCGTTGCGTGGTGGTAAACCATTGGTTCATCGCTCGAATGCACCTATATGTTGATGCTGCGACGCCAAATCTGCCTTATTCCGAAGGATTGGACCGCAGACGGGTGGTGAAAGTCGAATATGTGATAGCGGCCTCGGCATGAAAAATCGGCTCGGAGCGATCTGGGCGGCCTATTTCGCGATCCTGGTCGGCGGACTGGCGCTGATCGCCCTGACCTGGCTGGGCACGATCAATGCGCTGCGCACCGAGGAAACGGCCGCGGTCGCGCACGCGAACGCGGAATTGGCGACCAAGGCGCTGCTGTTCGAAAATCAGGTGCGCCGCCGGTTATTTGCAGTCGACCAGACCCTGCGCATTCTGGAAGACGAATGGGAACGTGACCCATCCGGTTTTGATCTGACTGCCTGGCAGCGCCGGGCGAGGGTGATCGCGGATCCCGGGGTCTATTTCTACGTCACCGACGCGCGGGGGATCATCCGGCTCAGCAGCCGCAAGGATCTGGTCGGCGTGGATGTATCCTCGCAAGGCGGGTTCAAGGACCGGGCCGGCCTGCGTGCGGATGATGGCGACCTGTTCATTGGCGCGGGTTTGAAAGACCCGATCACCCAGCAATCGCAGATCGGCCTGGCGCGCCGGCTGGATAGCAAGGATGGAGATTTCGCCGGGATCATCGGCTTGGGCTACGATACGGATGTCGTCGTCTCAGCCTTGAATGCGCTGGATCTTGGGTCGCATGGCATGATCAGCCTGGTCGGGAGCCGGCACGGGAAGATTTTCGCGAGTGCCGGCAACGAGGCGCTCGAGCCTGGGAGCGATATTTCGGGCTCGCCGTTGTTAGCTGCGGTACAGCTTCATGCAGGCGGTTCCTGGATGGGGGTCATCCGGCAGGGTGGTGAAGAGCGGATGTGCGCGTTGCGCCCCGTGATGGATCGCCCGTTGGAAGTGGTGGTCTGCGTCGACCCCCAGCAGGAACTGGCGTCTCATTATGCGTGGCAACGCAGTGTCCGTATATTTGCCGGCTGTATTACGTTGTTTTTGCTGTTCATCATGGCGGTTCTCTTGCGTGGATTGTACGCCGCGCGGCGCCGGGAAGCGAAAATGGGTCGGGACAGGCAGGTGCTCGAGGAAGCGAATGCCCGCGAAGCGGCAGCCAGGGCCATCGCCGAGGAAGATGCGGCGCGACTTGAAGCGATCCTCAGTGGCATTTCCGATGGTGTGTCCGTCGTGGACGGGGATATGCGCCTGACCCAATGGAATGCGCATTTTTCTGGCTACAGCGGCGTACCGGTCGATATTCTGCGCGTCGGCGTGCCGATGACCGATATTCTTCGGGCTCAGGCGATTGCCGGAGAGTTCGGTCCTGTCGACGTGGAGGCGGAGGTCGCCCGGCGGATCGCCCGTTTGAAGGTGGGCACACCCATCGGGGTGATCGAGCGCGCCCGTCCGAATGGGCATATCCTGGAGATGCGGCGCAGTCCTCTGCCGAATGGCGGCTTTGTCACACTCTATTCCGACATCACCGAGCGGAAAAAAGCAGAGCAGGCGTTGGAGCGTGCGCGTGAGATTGCGGAGACGGCGGCTGCCGACAAATCCCGATTCGTAGCCATTGTCAGCCATGAGATACGCACGCCGTTGAATACATTGCTGAGCGCGCTGATGATGATGCACGCCAGCAGCCTGCCTCCCAGTCAGCGCAGCGTCCTTGATGTCGCGCGCCAGTCCGGCGACGCGTTGCTCGGTTTGCTCGACGACATTCTGGAGATGTCGCGCGCGGAAGCCGGCCAACTCGCTCTGCGTCCCAGCGTGTTTGCTTTGCGCCCGTTGCTCGAAAGTGTGTTGGGAATTTTTCAAGATCAATCAACTGCGCGCGGAATTTCGTTGATTCTGAAGGTCGCTCCCGAGGTTCAGGAAAGGCTCTACTCCGATGCCGGACGGCTGCGGCAGATTCTGATGAATCTGGTCAGCAATGCCGTGAAATACTCACAGCCGGGTCAGATTGTGCTGGAAGCAGCAACCACGGTGGCCGCGGGCAGGCCGAGCTTGCGGTTGGTGGTGCGCGATAGCGGTCCCGCCATCGGTGCGGTGGACCGTGAAAGGCTGTTCCAGCCCTTCTCCAGGCTGGAGCAGAACGGTACGACGATGAAGTCGGGTACCGGGCTCGGCCTTGTGATCTGTCAGCGTCTGATCGCCCTGATGGGCGGAGACATCGGCTGTCGCGAGGCGCCGGAGGATTGCAATGAGTTCTGGATCACGGTGCCGGTCCGGGCGGCGCCGGTGGAGGCTAGGGCCGAGCAATCGGTTGTTGGCCGGCACCGCCGGATCTTGCCGCGCACGAGAATATTGCTGGTTGACGATATCGCCCCGAATCGGGCGATTATCGCCACTTTGCTGCGCCGCGAGGGACACAAGGTAGACGCCGCCGAAAGCGGCGAAGCGGCTGTCGCCGCGGTTCGCCGCGCGCCCTATGACCTCGTGCTGATGGATATCTTCATGCCCGGAATGAACGGGTTCGACGCGACCCGGGCAGTGCACGGATTGGGCGACCTGGCCACGTCGCAGCCGGTGGTGGCGCTGACAGCCAATAGCGGGCAGGCCGAACGGGCCAATTGCCGCGAGGCGGGCATGAAGGACATGCTCACCAAGCCTGTGGACGTTCCGACGCTTCTGGAAGCGATTGGCCGTTATGCATGGCCGGGCAAGCCGGTGACCGAGTTGACCAGCTTCGAGCCGACGCCCTCAGGCACCATGGCCGAGGACCGGCAGGTTGCGGCGCCTGCGGTGAAAGAGCCGCGGCTGGCTGAGTTGCGCGCCAATCTGGCGCCGGAAATGCTGGCGGACCTGGTCGATCAATGCCTGCGGGATCTCGCGACCCGGCTTGCTGTCCTGCAGGCTGCGGTCGCGGCGGGTGATGCCCGCCAGATCGAAGCGGAAGCCCACGCCATGGCCGGAATGGCTGCCAGCTACGCAATGGCGGCGCTGGAAGTCCGTTTGCGCCGGCTGATGGTGGCCGGCCGCACCGCAGACCTGGCCGCCGCACGCGCGGCCGCTTCTGGCCTGAAAGAAGACTTTGCCCGGACGGACGCCGTCTTTCGGATATTGTTCCCGATGGCTTCCGCCTAGAGCATGACCGGCTCAGGTAGAATCGCCCCTCCTGCTCCAGCCATTGTGTCAGCGAGCATTTCCATCGGACCATGCGAAGAACATGATCCAAGAATGCTCTAGAGCCGGACCCGTCCAGTTGGGATTGGCCGCCAGACGAAGTTTCCCGCTAGAGCAATATCGGCATGATTGGGATCGCGAAGCGATCGTAGGCCGATGAAATTGCTCGTCAAAATATGCCCAGAGCGCTTTCACTCTTCGTGAAAGCGCTTTAAGGGAACGATCTGGAGCACGCAGGAGACGATCATGCAGCCACCGGCAGAAGCTGACGCCGATACAGGAGCCTTTTTCCTGAACTGGTTGGAAACCTTCGCCGGCTATGTGCGGGAGGTTGATTATGCCTCTGCCCGACCATTGTTTCACCCGGATGTCCTGGCCTTCGGCACCCACCGCAATGTTATTCCCGGCCTGCACGCCTGGATCGATACCCAATGGGACAACGTCTGGCCGAAGACCAGCGATTTTCGCTTCGACCTCGCGGGTCCACATTGCCTGGTCTCCGGCGATGCCAGCATGGCGGTCGTGATCGCACCCTGGACCAGCACTGGATATCATCCAGATGGTACGACATTCGATCGGCCCGGCCGGGCCACGATGGTTTTTCAAAAGACCGATGATACTTGGCTGTGCACCCATTCCCATATGTCGCTCAATCGCGGCGTGCCGCAGGCAAGCCACGCCAATCGACCGGTTAAGGCGCGCTGATCGCCTGGCCTTTTTGTAGTTCCAATGCCTTGTGGACCAATTCGGAGTCTGGATCGGCCAAATCGGGGATAATCGTGAAATGGTCGGCGCCGGGCACGGATTGCCAGCTTCCGCCCCATGAAGCGGCCATTTCGCGGGACTGGCGGGCATATTCGGGGCCCTCCTTCCCGCCGACCACCGCGTGCAGTCGCAGACCCGGGCTGGCCAGTCGCAACGGCGACAGCCGGCCTGCCTCCTGCACATCCAGCCCAAGCGGGATATTGATCGTGGTCTCGACCAGGGGAACGAGGTCGAACAGGCCGCTGATCGACAGGCCAGCCATCACCAGATCCCGCGGCAGGGACGGGTCGCGCGCCGGCCAGTCCGTCGCCATCAGCATCGCCGTCAAATGTCCGCCGGCGGAATGGCCGGTCGCCAGCATCTTGTGACCATGCCGCCGATAAAGCATCTCCGTGGCTACACGGAGTTGCTCGACCAGGGCAACGAGGGAAACCGACGGGCAAAGATCATGCGTCGGCAGCGCTACGGCGATCCCATGTGCATTCAAACCACCGGCCAGATGGCTGAACCAACTGGCGTCCAGCGCCTGCCAGTAGCCGCCATGAATGAACAGAGCGACCGGAACATCCTGTGCGGTTCCCGGCCAGAAGATGTCCACGATCTGGCGCGGGCCGGGACCATAGGCAAGCCCTAACTCGGCATGGGCGTGCCCGGCCCGAAATGCCGCCGCCTTTCTGGCCCAGTCCTGTGCGATGGCGGCAAAGTCCGGAACCTTGGCGCGGTTGTTGTATTCCCGCTCCATGTCGGGATCTATGATAGCGGCGTCATTCATGAAAGCCTCTCCCTCCCTCGTTTAACCGTCGCGGCCGGCACTGTCCTTGGCCAGAGGCGGCAAAGCGGGCAGATTTAATCCTGATGTCCTCCGCGCCGCGAGTCTATCTGGCCGGCCCCGATGTGTTCCTGCCCGCCCCTGAAGCGTGGCTGGAGCGCAAGAAGGCAATTTGCGCCCTCCATGGCCTGTCCGGCATCTCGCCGTTCGATCCGCTGGCGGAAGAACCTGTGCACTGGTCTGCGCTGCCGGACTGGCACGGCATCGGCCTGCGCAACGAGGCCCACATCACCGGCGCCGACGCGGTGATCGCCAACCTGACCCCGTTCCGAGGCCCCAGCGCGGATGCGGGAACCGTGTTTGAAATCGGCTTCATGCGTGCCCTCGGCCGTCCGGTATTCGGCTACGCCACCACGGCTCGACCGTTCACGGAACGCACCACAAGCCATGTCGGCCTGCACGCGGCGGCGGAGCGCGACCCGGATGGCCTTCTGGTGGAACGCTTCGGCCTGTTCGACAATCTGATGATCGCGGTCGGGATCACCGGTTCGGGCGGCGAACTGGTCACCGAGGAACTGCCGCCCGAACAGCGCTGGAGCGACCTCGCGGTATTCGAGCGCTGCGTGATGCGCGCCGCGGCCAAGCTGCTCAGGTAGCGGGTTTGGGCGCCACGGGTCCCAGGGCCGCTGCGACGCCGAATTCGCCGGGCAGTGCCCCCTTCGGGAACAGGCGGGTCACGTGCCCCATCTTACGGCCCGGGCGCGCCTCCGCCTTGCCGTACAGATGCGGGATCAGTCCCGGCGCGGCCAGGATTTCCGGCCAAAGCGCGGCTTCCTCCGGTCCCACGAGGTTCTTCATTACCGCATCGGAGTGCCGCGTGGCGGGCGGCAAAGGCAGCCCGGCGATCGCGCGGATATGCAGTTCGAACTGGCTGGCCGGGCAGGCATCGATGGTCCAGTGTCCCGAATTATGCGGCCGCGGTGCGATTTCGTTGGCGAGCACCCGGCCTTGCCGGTCGACGAACATTTCAACCGCCAGCAGCCCCACCCGTTGGGTGTGACCCTCCAGCACGGCCCGCCCGCGCCCGCCGGGCATCTCCCACAGGCGCACGCTGAAGTCGCGCCCCAGGTCGTGCCCGCCGGCTGA
>CAINEA010000479.1 GCA_903847525.1 uncultured Acetobacteraceae bacterium
CCCTTTGGCAGGGTCCAGGGGCAGCGCCCCTGACCTTGCTTCCTTATCCACCACCGCACCAAATCTCGCATGAGGCCGTTGTGGGTGATGGCGGCATATGGGTTTGTCGCCGGGCTGCCGTTGCCCTTGTCGGGGTTCACCTTTCGGCTTTGGTTGTCGGAGGGTGGGGTTTCGCTCGCGGCGATCGGGCTGACGGCGAATATCGGGCTGGCCTATTCGCTCAAGTTCCTGTGGGCGCCGATATTGGATCACGCACCAGCACCGTTCGGTTTGGCCCGGTTCGGCCGGCGGCGGGGTTGGTTGCTGGCGATCCAGCCGGCTTTGGTGCTGGCGGCGGTTTTGCTGGCTTTGTCCAATCCGGTAGCGGCACCGCTGGTGGCGGTGGGGGCAGCGGCCCTGGTGGCATTTCTGTCGGCAAGCCAGGACATCGTGATCGACGCCTGGCGCATCGAGGTGTTTCCTGAGCGTGAACAGGGCAAGGCGCTGGCGGTCTACGTCTGGGGTTACCGGATCGCGTTGCTGATCACGACATCGGTGGTGATCGGGGCCGCGGGGCGGATCGGCTGGCCGTTGGCGTTGCTGTTCGCGGCCGCATTGATCGGACTGGGGATACCGGTAACGCTACTGGCACCGGAACCGGCGGTGCGAGTGGCGCGCGCCGCGGTTGCCGGGGCATGGGGGCGGTTGCGCGCGGCAATCGTGGATCCGTTCGTCGAGTTCATCTCCCGCCCCGGCGCATGGACGATCCTGGCGTTCGTGGCGCTGTTCAAGCTCGGCGAGGCGATGGCCGGAATCATGACGGCGCCGTTCTACCGCTCGCTCGGCTTCGAGCGGGATGCGATCGCCGGCGTCGGGCCATTTTCCCTGGCAGGCACTTTGGCGGGACTGACCATGGGCGGCTGGCTGGTGGCGCGGATCGGCGTCGGGCGGTCCCTGCTATGGACGGGGTGGGCGCAGACCGTGGCGATGGGCATGTATGTCGTGCTCGCTTATTCGGCCGGGTCGCATGGCATCCTGTATGGAACGGTGGTGACGGAGGCGTTCGCCCAGGGCATGGCCGATGCGGCGTTCCTGACCTATCTGTCCGGCCTCTGCTCGCTGGCATTTACCGCGACGCACTACGCGTTGCTGTCGTCGCTCGCGGCGATCGCGGTGCATACGATCGGCGGCTTTTCGGGAATTCTGGCCGCATCGCTGGGCTGGGTGCGGTTCTACATGCTGTGCATGCTGGCGGCCTTGCCGGCGATGGCGATCATGCTGCGGTTGCTGCACCGGTTCCCGCCAGCGGAAGACGACAAGAAGCGCGGCTGAGCGGTGTTTACATCTGCTCCGGCACATTGCCGATAATTGCCAGGAATTCCGGCTCACCGTAATCCCCGGCTTCCTCGTCGGCCATCACCCGCACGATATGCCCGCCGGCGATCAGCCCGCCTGCCATGGCTTTCTCGGCGCGCCGATGCGCGTCCTCCGGGCTGCGGCAGGCAACAGCTTGTCCCGCTTTCAGGCCGCCGCGTTTCGGCTGGGTATAAGGCTGGAAAATAATGCGTTCTGCCACGGCCATGCGATGTCTCCGATTCGCGACATTCTCAATGTGTTCTCTTTTTGTTCAACGCGCAAGGTTCGTCTCTGAACGTCAATCTCATTGGACGCTACCGCGCGACTGATCCTGCATCGGCGGCAATTGAGCCGCCGGCATCTGCGGCAGCCAGATACTGATGGTGGTCCCGACGCCGATCTCGCTGTCGATGCGCATCTGGCCGCGGTGGCGATTGACGATGTGCTTGACGATGGCAAGGCCCAGGCCGGTGCCTCCGACATTGCGCGAGCGGCCTTTGTCCACCCGATAGAAGCGCTCCGTCAGCCGGGGCAGATGCTCGCGCTCGATACCGGTACCCTGGTCGATGACCGAAAAGACCACGCCGGGGCGGGACGGAAATCGGGATCCGGTCAGCGCCGGGGTCGCCTCCACCCGCACGGTCCCTTGTTCCCGCCCATACTTGATCGCGTTGTCGAGCAGGTTCTGCGCCACCTGCGACAGCTGATCGGCATCGCCCAACACGGGCGGCAGGTCCGGGTCGAGCTGCAGGTCGAAGGTCACCGACCGCTCCTTCAGCCTCGGCTCGAAACCGGCGGCGATGCGCCTCAACAGCGCCGGGAGGTCCACCGCATCGGATGGCGCCTGGTGCTCCACCAGTTCGACCCGCGACAGGCTGAGCAGATCGTCGATCAGCCGGTTCATCCGTGCGCCTTGCTCTGCCATGATGCCTAGAAAGCGGCGCTGTGCCGGCGGATCGTCCGCGGCGGGGCCGAGCAGGGTGTCGACGAACCCGATCATGCTGGCGAGCGGGGTACGCAGCTCATGGCTCGCATTGGCGACGAAGTCGGCCCGCATCCGCTCCAGCGCCCGATCGCGCGTGCGATCCGACAGCACCACCACAGCCCGCCCACCGTCGGACAGCGGCGGGTCCACGGGAATGACGACGGCATGAACATCGCGCGGCACCGGAACCGGCAGCGTCACGGCGGCGGTTTGCGTCGTCGCGGCGACGCCTGGGGGTGGGCTGAATATGCGATCGATCGCGGCACGCAGGCCGGGGCTGCGCAGCACCGCCTGGATGTCCGCACCGAAAGCGCTGCGGGCCGCGGCGTTCGTCCGGCGGATCGAGCGGTCAGCCCCCAAGACGATCAGCGGATCGGGCAGCCGCTCGACGATGCCCTCGTCGGCGCGGCGCATGCGGTCCACCAGCGCCGAGCGCTCGGCAGTATTGCGAACCAGGCGCTCGATATCGCGCATCAGCCGTTCCATGGGCGGCAAAGCCGGGGCGGCCTGCGAAGGAGTGGGCGACACCACGGACGACCGCAGCGTATCCGGCGCGATTTGCTGCGCGTTGGCCTGCTGGACCGTCTCCGACAACAATTCCAGATCGCGGGCCCAGAGTACGGCAACCAGCAAGGACGAAACCCCGGTCAGCGCCATGGCGAGCAATGCCGGCCCGGGCGCCAGATGGCGGGTGCTGGCCAGGAAGGCAAACGCCAGCACCGGCACCCCCGCCAGCACGCAGACGGTCAGAAACAGACTGCGAAATCGCAAGGGTCCGGCCCTCCTTGTCTAATCGGGCACGTTCTCAGCAACCCCCGGCCGGAATAATCGCTCCAGGCACCGGTTCCCCGATTCAAAAGCCTGGCGCGGCGAAATTGCTCGGCGCGGGCTCGGCCAACTGAGCACCACCGCGTTGCACACGGAACACCGCCAGACCACGCCGCACATGCCCATCGGCCAGCAATGCCAGCGGACCATCCACGCCGGCATAGCCTTCCGGCCGGGTAAGCTCGCCGATCGAATAGCCCGGGCCGGCAGCCAGCAAGCGGGCGATCGCGGCCGCGTCGGCCGCCAGATCGGCCACCGGCGACGGCGGCGCATCGAATTTGGCGGTATAGGCCTGAACGAAATCCGCCCGCGTGGCGGGATCCGGGGCCGCAAACAAGGATCCTGGGAAATTGCCGGACTGACTGGCCGGATCCGACCAAAGCGCGGGGCCATAGACCTGCACCGAACCGCGATCCAGGTCGTAATAGGACATCATCGAGGCGATCTCGGGCAGCGCGTCCCCGACGTCGGCCAGCAGCAACCCGTCAAAGTTCGGCGGCGGCACCGAGCGCTTGGAGATTTCGGCGGCTTCGCGGCGGCCTTCTGCCGAGAGCTTTGAACGCGCTGCCTTGATTTCCGCATCGATCACGCCGCGCCGGCTAGAATAGCCGGAGACGTTGCGCACGGCGGAATTGATTCCCGCCATGCCGGCACTGTACTGGACCACGTTGGGCATCGGCAGGCCACGTTGATCCGCGGTCACCAGCAGCGCATCGCTCATGGCGCGGCCGAAATCGCTGTTGGGCACCAGGGCGGAAAACCGCGTCTTACCCATGCCCTGCGCGACATCGACCAGGCGCCGCACCTGCTGGACCGGCGTGATTCCCAGCGTCCAGACACCCGGCTGGGCCTGCGCGGGGTCATTGGTGAACGCCAGCACCGCAATACGGGCTTCCCGCGCGATCGGCGCGACGGCGGCGGTCTCGCTGGAAGTCAGCGGACCCAGGATCAGCCCGGCTCCCGCGGCAATCGCCTCACGGGCCGCGGCGGCCGCACCTTCCGGTGTGCCGCCCGTATCCTTGGCGATCAGCCGGGGCGCGTCCAGCGCCTCAAGCACCAGCTTCGCCGCCAACAGCATGCTTTGGCCGACCGCCTCGCGCGGACCGCTCAAGGGCAGCAGGATGGCCACATCCCGGCCGGGCTGCGCCGGCTTGTCGGTTGCGGCCATGCCCGGCACGCCCGTGAGCGGCAGGTGTCCGGCGGGTTGGGTGGCCGCGGGGCCGGAAGCAACCGGTCCCGGGCGCATCGGCGTCGGCGCGAAGGTCCTGGCCCCTGTGCACCCGGCAAGTGCTAGGATGACGAACAGGAGTGCGCCAAGCCGTGATGACAATTTCCAGCGATGCATGCGACGGGTCCCCCGATCAGCAGTTCGATACCCAGATCGATAATCAGATTGGGGGCGCATCGGCCCCGGCTACCGGACTTGTGCTGGTTTCCACGCCGATCGGCAACCTTGGCGATATGACGCCCCGCGCGCGACAGGCGCTGGAAGCGGCCGACATCATCCTCTGCGAGGATACACGCCACACGGGTCGGTTGTTGAGTGC
Source organism: uncultured Acetobacteraceae bacterium (assembly GCA_903847525.1). Classification (GTDB taxonomy): domain Bacteria; phylum Pseudomonadota; class Alphaproteobacteria; order Acetobacterales; family Acetobacteraceae; genus PALSA-911. The sequence goes on from CAINEA010000479.1 coordinate 4,696, forward strand.
TTTCGGCATCAACAAGCCGTTGCAGCCTTTGCATGAACATAACGAGGACCAACGCACGCCTGCATTGCTGGCGATGCTGCGCCAGGGCAAGAGGCTGGCGCTGGTATCCGATGCCGGCATGCCGCTGGTTTCCGATCCCGGTTACCGCCTCGTGCGCGCCGTGATCGCTGCTGGACTGCCGGTCGGCGTGGCGCCGGGCGCCAGTGCCGCGATCACGGCGCTGGTTTTGTCGGGCCTGCCCCCACAGCCCTTCATGTTCCTCGGCTTTCCGCCACCGCGCCAGGCCGGCCGGCGGGCCGCCTTCGGCAGTCTGCGTGCCGCCGAGCGCGCGGGGCTGTCGGCCACCTTGATCTGGCACGAGGCACCGCACCGCCTCGCTGAAGCGCTGGTGGACATGGAAGCCGCATTCGGACCGCGCCATGCCGCGGTGGCGCGCGAACTGACCACGAAATTCGAGGAAGTTCGGCGCGGCACCCTGACCGAACTGGCGGCCCATTACGCCACCAACGACGCGCGCGGCGAGATCACCGTGCTGGTCGGCCCGCCGGAAGAAGCCGATCCGGAAGACCTGGACGGGCAGTTGGCCCAGGCCCTGGCCAGCCATAGCGTAAAGGACGCGGCCGCTTTGGTGGCCGCCGCCACCGGTCTGCCGCGCAAGCTGGTCTATGCGCGCGCGCTGGCCATGAGCGCTCAGTCACCGTAGGTGCGCACGAGCGCCGTCCAAAGCGCGAAAGCCTCGCCGCGCCCGCCGGTCGGCGGCACCTGCACGGCGGTCTGCACCATCACCAGTCCGGAAGGCGGGTCGATGAAGATCGACTGGCCATGGATGCCCAGAAGCGCGAACTGGCGCCGATCGCCGGGGAACAGCCATGTCTGGTAGCCGTAGCCGAGGAAACGCGTGGCCCGACCGGGGGCCAGGTACGCGCTATCGGGGCTGACCGTGGTGGCGTCCAGGATCCATTGCCTCGGCACGATCTGCCGGCCGTTCCAGGCGCCGTCGCGGGCGAGCATCAGACCGATCCGGGCCCAGTCACGCAAAACGGCGTTGAAGCAGCAATAACCGAGCGGATGGCCGGTGCCGTCGGTGATCCAGGCAGCGTCCGCCTCCGCTCCCATCGGCTGCCAGATCCGCGACTGCAGATAGTCGGCCACCTTGCCGTGGATCGCGGCCGCAAGGACGAGGCTCAGCACCTCGGTCTCGGCACCGGCATAATAGAAGCGCGTGCCGGGCGTCGCGTCGCGGATGTTGAACTGCTTCACCGCGGCGAACGGACCGGCGGCGATCAGGCCCCGGTTCAGCCGGGCGCTGTCGTCATTGCCGTCATAGACCTCGTGATAGGCGACGCCCGAGGACATGTGCAGCAAATCGCGGATCGGTGTGCCGCCATATTCGGTCCCCATCAGCTCCGGCACATAGGCCTCGGCCAACTCGTCGATCGACCGGATCGCGCCTTCGTCCACGGCGATCCCAACCAGCAGGGCGGTCAGGGTCTTGGCCATCGACTGCGACAGAAACCGGTCGATGTCGGTACGGGCGTAGCGGTACTGCTCGAACAGGATCTCGCCGCCGCCGTCCTTGCCGGCCCGGGCGATCAGCAGGCCCGTGGCAGGTTGGCGGTCCAGATACGCCTCGATCGTGTGCGTTGTCCCCTGGTAGTCGTACAGCGGCGCGATCGGATCGGCCGCGCGGCCCAGCGGCGAGGCCATCTTGGGCCTGGCGATGCGCGCGGCGCGATGAATGATCTGGTCGAAATGGCTATAGGAGCCGACCATGAAGCGCTGCAGATTTGTTTCCGCGGGCGTGCCGATCAGGTAACCCTGACCGGCGCCATAGGCTTCGGCATCGGGCCCGGTCGCAGAAAACCCCGGACCCGCCTGCGCCGCCGCCGGCCCCTCACCGCCCGCCAGCAGGGCGAGCAGCGCGGATCCGATCAGCCGTCGGAGCGGCTTAGCCACGCAACTCCGGAATGATCCATAGCGGCGTTTCGCCGCGCGACACGCGCTGGCAATTATCGAACGCGTTGCGGAAGCGATGATACTGGTTGTCGTAGGTCGGGCCGGCCAGATGCGCGGTCAGCACCACGTTCGGCAACGAAAACAGTGGGTTGTCCGCCGGCGGCGGTTCCTGGTCGAACACATCGAGGCCGGCGCCGGCGATCGTGCCGTTGCCCAAGGCCTCGATCAGTTCCGGCTCGTTCACCACCGGACCGCGGCAGGTGTTGATCAGATAGGCGCTTGGCTTCATCAACTTCAGTTCGGCCGTGCCGATCAGATGTCTGGTGGCCGGCAGCAGCGGGACGTGCAGGGAGACCAGATCCGAGGTCCGCAGGATTTCGTTCATCAGCCGGAAGCGAACATCCAGCGCGTCTTCCCGCTCCTCGCTCAGCCGCTCCACATCGTAATACTGCACCCGCATGTCGAAGGCCTGCGCCATGCGCGCCACCTTCTTGCCGATGGTACCGAAGCCGATGATCCCCAGCGTACGGTCGCGCAGCTCGTACATCCGCGCCTGCGAGCTGTCATTGCCGCGCCAGCGCCCGGCAGCGACGTTGGCGTGCTGCCAGACCAGCCGGCGGGATACGGCGAGCATCAGCATCAGCGCATGCTCCGCCACGGCGGTGGAGTTGGCGCCGCCGTTGTTGCAGATCGGAATGCCTGCGCGCCGCGCCGCCTCGATGTCGCAGCGGTCGTACCCGGCGGAGGTGAGCTGCACCAGCTTCAGATGCGGCGCGTTCTTGTAGAAGGCGTCGTTCACGCGGGGATCGCTGAAGCCGACCAGATACTCGGCGTCCTGCATCATGCTCATGAAATCCGGCGCGTCCGGGCGCACCAGGGTCAGTTCGAACCCGGCCGGAACCAGTTCGCGGGCGATGTCGTTCTCGTTCAGCGGGCTGTCGATCAGCACGATCTTATGGGCCACTTGGTTCCTCCGGTTTCGTTGTTGGACCGAGGATAGCGCGCACCCACCCCACCATGCCAAGCTGCCGCCAAAATCGGGGGAGATCGTCATGGAACAAATCCGCAATTCGGTGCGCGAGAAGCTGGCCGGCGGCGGGGTGGTCGCCTCGATGACGGCGCGGCTGGTACGCGGGGTCGAGATCGCCGCGATCGCCAAGGCGGCCGGGTTCGACACGATGTATCTCGATCTCGAGCACAACAGCTTCTCGCTCGAAACCACGTCGCAGATCTGCATCGCCGCCCTGGCCGAGGGCATCGCACCGTTCGTGCGCGTGCCGGCGATTGCGCCTGAATACATCGCCCGGGTGCTGGACGGCGGCGCGCTCGGCATCATCGCCCCGCATATCCGCGATGCCGACGACGCCCGCGCCGCGGTCGCCTACGCCAAGTATCCGCCGCTCGGTGAGCGTTCCTATGGTGGCAACATGCCGCATCTCGGCTATCGTTCCATGCCGCCGGCCGCTTCGATGGCGGCGCTGAACGCAGCGACGATGGTGGTGGTGATGATCGAGACGATCGACGCGCTGGAGCATGTCGAGGAGATCATCGGCGTCGACGGCGTGGACATGCTGCTGATTGGCACCAACGATCTCTGCGGCGAATTTGGCATTCCCGGCCAGTACGAGCATGAGAAGGTGCATGCCGCCTATCAGCGCTGCATCGCCGCCGCCAAGGCCGTGGGCAAGCATGTCGGCGTCGGCGGCCTGGCGGGCCGGCCGAAACTGGTCGAGCAATTCGTCAAGATGGGCGCGCGCTACGTCTCCACCGGCGCCGATCTCGGCTTCCTGCTCGAAGCCGCGACGGCGAAGGCCCGCGCGGTGCAGGACATCGTGCCTTGATCCGCGCGCTGCTGGTCTGCGCCGCCCTGCTCGCGGCGCTGCCCGCGCGGGCGGAGGTGTCGGAGATCCGCATGTCCAAGCAGTACGGCCTCGGCTACCTGTCGATGATGGTGATGGAAAGCCAGCATCTGATCGAGAAGCACGCCGCCGCCGCCGGGCTCGGCACCGTCACGGTAACGTGGCGCCAGCTCACCGGGCCCAGCATGATGATCGACACGATGATGTCCGGCACGATGGACTTCATCACCCCCGGCTCCACGACGCTGATCACGATGTGGGACAAGACCGCCGGCACGCCGCAGGAAATGCTCGGGCTCGGCGCGATCCAGTCGATGCCGTTCGTGCTGGTGACGCGGAACCCGGATGTCAAAACCATCAGGGACTTCACCGCTGCCGACCGCATCGCCCTGCCTGGCGTCAAGCTGACCGGCCATGCGCTGACCCTCGAGATGGCGGCGGCGAAGGAATGGGGGTTCGAGAACTACGACCGCCTGGACCCGCTGACGGTCACCTGGGCGCACCCGGATGCCGCGACCGCGCTGCTGTCCGGTAAATCGGAGATCGACGCGCATTACGCCAGCTCGCCTTTTTACTATTACGAACTGGCCCGCCCCGGCATGCACCAGGTGCTGAAATCCTACGACGTCGTCGGCGGCCCACACACCAACGGCGTCCTGATGACCAGCAAGCGATTCCATGACGCCAACCCCAAGGCGACCGCCGCGGTGGTCGCGGCGGTGAACGAAGCCAATGCCTACATCAAGGAAAATCCGCGCGGCGCGGCGGAGATCTATCTGGCGCTGTCCGGCGAGAAGCTCAGCACGATCGATGACATGATCAAGATGGTGACCGACCCGGACGTGACCTACACCACGACCCCGGTGCGGGTGATGGCCTTCGCCGAGTTCATGTTCAAGGTCGGCCGGCTGAAGCACCAGCCGAAGGCGTGGACCGATTTCTTCTTCCCCGAGGCCCAGTCCTTACCGGGCAGCTGAAATTACCGGGCAGCTGAGGCGCTGGCTCGCAGCCAAGAAGGAAACGCGAAATGACCGCTGCATCGATCCCGGGCGTGATCGAGACCGATCAGGTCACCGATGCCGACGAAAAGGCGATGATGAAGTTCCTCGGCGCGTACAATCATGCCAAGGCCGGGCCGGAAGGTGTGCGCCCGCTCGGCCTGCTGTTGCGGCCAGCCGCGGATGCACCGATCGAGGGTGGGGTGGTCGCCTGGTCCTGGTATGACTGGCTGCACATCGCCTTCGTCTATTTGCCGGAGAGTTTGCGCGGTGCCGGGCTTGGCCGGAAATTGCTGCAACGCGCCGAGGCCATCGCCCGCGAGCGCGGCTGCCACGGCATGTGGCTGGACACGTTCAGCTTCCAGGCGCGCGGCTTCTACGAAAAGCTCGGCTTTTCGGTATTCGCCGAGATCGAGGACTATCCCCCGGGCCACAGCCGATTCTTCCTGCGCAAACGGCTGGATCGACTGGGCTGACCGGCTCGGTTGATAAATCGGCCGGCTTCCCGCAAGAAACAGTGACGATCCATTCGGAAGCGTTGAGGAACCAGCCCATGGAAGTTCGGCCGAGGCACGCGTGAAGATCTACCGCACCTGGCAGGACCTGCCGGCAGAAGCGCGGGGCGCCACCGTCGCCTTGGGCAATTTCGACGGCGTGCATCTGGGCCACGTGCATCTGCTGCAGGCCGCCCATGCCGCGCGGCCTGACGCGCCCCTGGCCGTGCTGACCTTCGAGCCCCATCCGCGCGAAATGTTCCGCCCCGACGACCCGCCGTTCCGCCTGATGCTATCGGCCGAACGCGCCGAAGCGCTGGCAACCAACCATGTCAGCATCCTGTACGAACTGCCGTTCGACCCTGAATTCAGCCTGATGGTGGCCGAAAAATTCGTCGGCGATGTGCTGCATCGCGGCCTCGGCGCGCTGCATCTGGCATCGGGCGTGGATTTTGCCTTCGGACATCGCCGCGGCGGCGACACCGGCTTCCTGTCCGCCCGTGCCGAGGCACTGGGCATGGGCATGACCATCGTACCCGCACTTGCCGATAGCCAGGGGCCACTGTCGTCGACCCGTATCCGCCGCGCGCTGCAGGACGGCTACCCCGAGCGGGCGACCGCCGAGCTTGGCCGGCCCTGGTGCATCCGCGGCGTGGTCGCGCATGGCGACCAGCGAGGCCGGACGATCGGCTTTCCCACGGCGAACATCCAACTCGGCCGGCACCTGGAACCTGCGCGCGGCGTCTACGCCGTGACGATCCGGCTGCCGGACGGCAGCGTGAAGCCCGGGGCCGCCAATATCGGCCGCCGGCCAACGGTGAATACCGGTCCGGAAAGCCGGCTGGAGGTCAACATCTTCGATTTCTCCGGCGATCTGTATGGCCAGGAACTGGCGGTGGCGCTGCATGCCTATCTACGCCCGGAGCAGAAATTCTCCGGCCTGGACGAGCTGAAGGCGCGGATCGCCGCCGACGCCGCCCAGGCGCGGCAAATCCTCAGCGTGGCACATTCCTGATGCCCCAATTTCTTGACTTGCGCCTGGAAGGCTTCGCATAGTCCGGGCCATGGGAACGGTGTATAGGCACGCGCGAATTATGCTCCCGGCCGGTTTCTGACCCTCTCGGGTCACGCGCCGCCGGGTTCTACCGCCGCCTGTCCTCCTCGATCGCGGCCGACGATGCCGCGGAGACCTCCCATGAACGACGCCCCGACCCCCGAAGCCCAGCCAGCCCGCGACTACCGCGACACGGTGTTCCTGCCGCAGACCGGCTTTCCGATGCGCGGCGACCTGCCGAAGAAAGAACCCGCCATCCTGGCCCGCTGGGAGAAGATGGGCCTTTGGGCACACCTACGCGCCGCCTCCGCCGGGCGGGAGAAATTCATCCTGCATGACGGTCCGCCCTATGCGAACGGCAATCTGCATATCGGCCACGCGCTGAACAAGATCCTGAAGGATGTGATCAACCGCTCCCGCCAGATGGCCGGGCAGGATGGCCTATACATCCCGGGCTGGGACTGCCACGGCCTGCCGATCGAGTGGAAGATCGAGGAGGAGTACCGCCGCAAGAACCAGGACAAGGACCAAATCCCCATCCTGCAGTTCCGCGCCGAATGCCGCGCCTATGCCGCGCATTGGATGGGCGTGCAGGCCAGCGAATTCCGCCGCCTCGGCGTCGAGGGCGCCTGGGCCGAACGCTACGCGACGATGGACTTCAGCTCCGAAGCCGCCATTGCCAACGAGATCTGCAAATTCCTGCTGAACGGCGCGCTATATCGCGGCCTGCGCCCGGTGATGTGGTCCCCGGTCGAGAAAACCGCCCTGGCGGAAGCCGAGATCGAGTACCACGATCACACCAGCACGACGATCTTCGTCCGCTTCCCGGTAATGGAAACCGCGCACGAAGCGCTGGAAGGCGCGTCCGTGGTGATCTGGACCACGACGCCCTGGACCATGCCCGGCAACCGCGCCATCGCCTATGGCGAGAGCTTCGACTATGCGCTGGTGCATGTGGACGGCGTCGAGGCGGGTTCGCTGGCCCGGGTCGGCGAGCGTATGCTGATCGCGCTCGAACTGCTGCCCAAGGTCTGCACGGAAACCGGCATCGCCGCGCACCATCTGGTCCACGTGTTCACCGGCGCCCAGCTGGCCGGTACGGTCTGCCGCCATCCGCTGCATGCTCACGGTTTTCCGCACACGGTGCCCTTGCTGGCGGCCGATTTTGTCACCACCGAGGCCGGCACCGGCTTCGTGCACATCGCCCCTGGCCATGGCGAGGACGATTTCATCCTCGGCCGCGCCCATGGGCTGGAAATCCCCGAAACCGTTGGCGATGACGGCACCTTCAACCCCTGGGTGCCGCATTTGGCCGGGGTGCATGTCTACAAGGCCGGCGATCCGGTCTGTGCCCTGCTGACCGAGGCCGGCGGCCTGCTGGCCCGCGGCAAGCTGGTGCATTCCTATCCGCATTCCTGGCGGTCCCGCGCGCCGCTGATCTATCGCGCCACGCCGCAATGGTTCATCCGCATGGATGGCCCCGAGCACATCCGCGAGAAGGCGCTGAAGGCGATCGCGGAAACCCATTTCGTGCCGGACCAGGGCCGCAACCGCATCGGCTCGATGGTCGCCGCCCGGCCGGACTGGTGTATCTCGCGCCAGCGCGCCTGGGGCGTGCCGATCGCGGTGTTCGTGGAAAAGCGCACCGGCGAGCCGCTGCGCGACGAGCAGGTGGTCGCCCGCATCGTCGCCGCGTTCCGCGAGGAAGGTGCCGATTGCTGGTACTCCTCTCCGGCCTCGCGCTTCCTCGGTGACGGCTACGACGCCGAGGATTTCGAGCAGGTGATGGACATCGTGGACGTGTGGTTCGAGTCCGGATCCACCCACGCGTTCG
>CAINEA010000480.1 GCA_903847525.1 uncultured Acetobacteraceae bacterium
GGGGGTTAGATCTGGTCCGATTTCCGATTTCCGAGCACGCCCATAAGCCGTTGCTCCATTTGGTTCAGGTCGGCCTTGGTCGTCATCTGTTCCAAGACTTTTTCACGAAATGAGGCCTGATCTTTCCGGTGCGCCTCAAGCGCTGCCCAGATCTTTTCGTCGCCGGCAATAGTCTTTGAATCGCTGGATGCCACCGCGGCCACTCCTGTTCTCTCGACCGTGTTTAGCCGCAGATGCAGCCATCCGATGATGATGGTGATCAGTCCAACGAAGCCGGCCAGAATCTGGTCGCCCCAGCCCGTCGGCGGGTCTGTCATTACAGGGGCCTCGCAATTTGGCGTAGTTTATGCTCATGATTTGGACAGTTCATCAGATCGCCGGATTGTTACAGCGGCGGCAGCCGGGCGCGTAGCGCGTCGAGCTGGTCGTAAACATCCTTCAGCGCGGCGACGAGGTAGGCGATGCGATCTTCCATGCAGAGACCCATTTGCTCGTCTTTCGGCGAGATAAACCCATCGTCGTCAATAGTTTCCTGCATGCCAGGAAAAGGGAAACGGATTACCCCATACCCGGCCTTTAACTGCTCCTGAGCGATGAAACCGGTTCCAGGGAAGCCGTTCTTGATGAATGAGACAGGCCGCGACATAGCGACAAACCGGCGGCCCTCATCGCGGGAGATCTCGATGATATCGGTTTTCACTCTCCTGTCAGAAGCGACAATCAGGTTTTGGCTCGACAGCAGCCCATAGGCAAAATACGCGCGGACGGCATATGCCCCCGAGTACGACCCCCCCCCTGTATAGCCATAACCCCAACCGCTCGTCGACCCCCCGATCGCCCCGGTGAAGGTCGCATAATTGAATGATGACGTTCCCGAGGCGGTCAGATTCACGGTAGAGACATTCGGCGTAGTTACGGTACCGTAAACAGACAAGTTCCCCGAGGTGTCGGTATACCAGCGATTAATCGAGCCCGAATTATCCCATAGGCCGACGACCCCGGTCGACGCCGAGAGATAGAACATTGTGCTCCGGCTTGTGTTTTCGAGGTAGAGCTGAACCTGCGACGCCGTCCCCGCCGTTCCGACTATAACCTGCCCGGCCTGGACATTGCCGTCCGTCGTCAATCCGCCAGGGGCCGATACGAGGCCCGCCGCCGAGATCGAGAGAAAATCGACCGCGCCGGTCAGGTCGCGCAGCGTCGTTACCCCCGCCGAGGTTCCGAGCGTGATAGAGCGGCCGGAGGCGCCGGTGTCGGTCAAGCGCAGGCGGACATTGTCCGCACTGGCCGAGGCATCGCCGGAGACGTGCAGGCGGGAGGATGGCGCCGTGAGGCCGAGGCCGAGATAGCCGCTAGTGGGATCGATCCTGGAGCGCGTGCCGTAGCCGATCCGGACCTGGGCCGGCACGTCGTTCCAGACCGTGCAAAGACCGGAAAAATTGATCTTGGTCGTGGTACCGCTGCTGTTGCCGAAGACCGTATCCCGGCTGAGGGTGTTCGGCGCGCCTGTGGTGCTGGTGCCGATGCCGTATTCGAAGCTGGTGCCGTTGCTGATGTAGTAATAGCACTGGCTGCCGCTGGAGAAAATCGAACTGAACGTGACGCGCCCAGTAGCCGCGCCCAGCAGGTTGAGCGTGGCCACGCCGGGATTGTTGACGGTTTCAACGATGAAATTGCCGAGCATCGGTTAAATCCTTTCGGTCAGGCGCCCACGCCAGGCCCGGGCGTTGCCGGACTGATACGGGTAGCTGATATCGGCGGTGGCCTTCAGGCGGCCGAAGATGGCTTCCTGCTGCAGCGTGGCGCTGGCGCTGCTGGGCACGAACAGCACGTTGCCGCCGGCCCGGCTGATACGATCGACCTGGACGAGCTGGGCATAGAGTTCCGTTCCGGTAACACCATCGAGCGCGATTTCCCAGCGGCGGCGGTTCCAGCGCGGCGTGGGGTATTCCTGGCCGCCGCGGGATACCACCTCATCCGTCAGATCGTCGCGGCCCATGGTGCTGGCCCAGTCCGGACCGATCGTCATCGGCCATGCCGGGCCGACGAAAGCGAGCGGCACATTAATGAAACCGTCGGGGTTACCCGGATCATTGATGGAAACGACCCAGTAGTCGCCCACCTGGTCCGATGGCGCACACGCCACCACCTGGCCGAAGCCGGCGGAGGGGCCGGGCAGCGTGACGGTGTAGACGACATGTGCGCCGCCGGTGTTTGACCACAAGGCGAAAGTGACCGATGCCGAGCTGGTGAGATTGCTGCGGAAGACCCCGAATAGCCGGCAGGCGGAGGCTGGCGTGGCGAAGGTGCAGGTGAAGGTGGCGCCGGCCGCGCTGGTCAGGATGCCAGATACGGTCTGCCAGGCGGCCGAGGGCGATCCGCTATCGTATTGCAGTTCCGCCGCGGCCATGCCAGCGGCATGCGAACCGTCGGTTAATGTGCCGGTCTTGATGTAGTTCGTCCAGGCCAGATAGGCGGTCATACCAACACCTGGAACGTGATTGAGGAATCGGCGGCGTTGAACTGCTCACCGACGATCTGGCCGCTTTTGCCGGCCGACAAGTCGTCCATCGGATAGGTGAGCGACACCACATCGCCGATTTCCCGCACCAGGCCATTCAGCACCGGCAGCGTGACATCGTAGATCCGCCGCCGGGCGCACCAGAGCGCGACCAGGGCGGTGGCCAGGGCTGCGGCATCGGCCTGCGATTGCAGCGCGGTGGCGATGATCGGCGGATCGTTCGGGCGATTATAAGCGCCCAAGATCGTGCTGCTGCTGGCGGCGGCCAGGCGATCGGCTGCGGCGAGAAAGGCGAGCTTCGCCATGGTGGCATTCGGCGACAGGCCGGAGGTCTGCATGGTGAAACTGTGCTGGTAGCCGACCCGGAAGCGATAAGGCGGCGGCGCCAGGATCGCCGGCAAAGGGGATGGCGTGATGCGAACGATGTTGGTCAGGTTGAAGGCGTCGATCGTGGTGGGCGACACCGGCAGCGCCCGCAGCGCCAGCAGCCGCAGCTGGCCGGTGCGCAGCGGAATGATCTTGGCGCCAAGCGCCGACAGCAGCAGCGCCAGCGCATCGAGGCCGGTGACCGAGGAAGCGGGATCGAAGTAGACGCCGGAAGTGTAGGGATAGGTGCTGTCCACCGAGGTGAAACTTGCGGTTTCCAGATTCCCGGCTGGCAGCAGCAGATCCTCCGACAGCAGATAGCGGGCGATGGATGCCGCGGTGGTCTGGGCGCCGGCGATCGGAAACTCGCCGGTGCAATCCACGGTGATGGTGCGGGCCGGCGTGCTGCCGAGCTGGAACAGGCCACGGGAATTGTCGGTGCGATACTGCCCGGCCGGCGTGCTGCCGGCATACAGGTTCGTAGTGTTGGCGCTGAAGGTGATGTTCATGTCGCCGCCTTCATACAGGGCCACGATCGTGCCGGCGGCGTCGGTGTACTGGTAGATCCGGTTGGTGGCGTCGATCAGGATCGGGGTGACGTTGCGGATCGGATTGCCGGACGTGCCGCCGCGCGCCTTCGGCAGAGGCAGGCCGGCCAGGGTGGCATCGCCGCCATAGCTGCCGCCGCCGGTATAGAGGTTTGACTGCACCGGGCGGTCCAGCCAGTAGGTAGCATCGCGAATGGGGATCTGCAGTTCCGTATCGGTCAGGAACCAGGGCGTGGCCACGCCGGCGAAGACCAGGGACAGGGAGGCATAGGCGGGATCGACCAGGTAGCCGCGGGCATCATCATTTACCTTCGTGCCCCAGTAGATCTTCACGCCGCGGCCGTCGGCATTCCAGGCGGCGGCGAGGCTGTCGTAACGGTTATCCGGGTTGGCAAGGTTCAGCGTGCCCCAAGCGGCCGAGCCGACGGGCACAGCAGGATCCAGATTCAAGCGGCGATCGATCTGGAAGGCGCTATCCAGCAACGCGGGATAGATTTGCAAGCCGCCGGCATCGGCTTCCCGCGTGCGGTAGCCGCTGTCGGACGCGCGCAGCGTATCGGTGCCGGCTGGGGCGTCCGCCGCCAGCGCCAGCGTGCCCAAGGCGTGCGTGCCGAGGCCATAGGTGTAGCCGATGGTGGGCGATCCCGGCGCGGAGATCACGACCTCGGCCGCGTAGAACGGCGTATCGGTCATGCGGCGAGCTGGGCCGGGGTGGCGGCGTTCTGGGCCACTTGGCGGCGCAGGGCCGCGACCTCGTCCTTTAGGGCCTGGAGGTTATCGACCAGGATGGCGGTCTGGGTACGGGTTTCGGCGGTCAGGACCGAGGCGGTGAGCTGGTCCGTGGTGGTGGCGCTGATGTTGGACAGCACATCGAGCACCTTGTTAAAATCGGCGACATAGGCGGCGCCGCTGCCGTTCACGTTGCGGGAGGCCGACAGGAACGCATTCGCGTATCCGGACAGGCTGGACAGGCTATTGAAGTTGCCGGCCTGCGCCGCGCCGGACACGGCGTTGAACTGGCTGGAGGCGAGCCCGAGCTGCGCCTGCGCAGATAGCGGCGAAGCGCTACCAGTCTGCAACTGCATGACATAGCTGGTCAGGCTGGTGATCGGGCCGGACGCGGCGGCGGCCAGCTGGTCGTTGTATTGCTGCTGCAGCGCCAGGCGTTCCTCGTTCAGGGTCTTGTCGAGGCTAAGCATCTGGTCAGCGTAGCGGCTGTCCTGAGCGAACCACTGGCCGTATTTGTCGACAAGCTGCTGGCCCCAGGCGGCGCGCTGGTCCTGTGCCTGGCGGTCGAAGTTGGCCAGGGCGATGGCCTGCGCGGATGCCGGGCTGTTGGAGATGCTGGCGGCGGCGGTGGCATAGCGTTGGGAGATGCTGAATTGCTGATCGCCAATGGCCTTGTCGGAGGCGGCTGTGAGGTTAGCCAAGGCTTTGTCGCGTGCCGTGACCAGA
>CAINEA010000481.1 GCA_903847525.1 uncultured Acetobacteraceae bacterium
CATCTATCCCAAGGCGATCCGCGTGGCCGACGAGGAGATGGCGGCCCTCAACATCACCACCGATCCGTGGCATCCCGACTGGAACTACACGATCAGCCCAAGACCATCAGATCGAAGCGTTAATTGTTGAGCGCCGCCTTAATCCGAATTCTTTTGACGAATCGAACTCGGCGGCGCTTCTCCTAACGCCATGGAAGTGCCGCCGCCCGAGATGCTCGAACTGCGCACCGGCCTCGCCGTCGTGGAATGGCGCCGCAGCACCCGCGCCCAACGGGTCAGCCTGCGCATAGACCCGCGTGGCGGTGCCATTATCGTCACCCTGCCCATGCGCGCCAGCCGCCGCGCCGGCATGGCCCTGCTGATGAACCACCAGGACTGGATCGCCGACCGGCTGGCCGCCTTGCCGGACGCCGTCCGCTTCACCGACGGCGCCATCCTCCCCATCGCCGGGGTACCCCATCGCATCCGCCACGCCCCCACCGCCCGTGGGGGCGCTTTCCTACAGGACGGCGAACTTATCGTCACCGGCTCGGCGGAATTCCTCCGCCGCCGAACCCACGACTTCCTCCGCAAGGAAGCCGGAAGGCGTCTGGCCGCCCTGGTCGCGGAAAAATCCACCCTGGCCGCCCTTCATCCCAAGCGCATCACCGTCAAGGACACGAAATCCCGCTGGGGCAGTTGCGCCTCCGACGGCTCCCTGTCCTTCAGCTGGCGGCTCGTCATGGCCCCGCCTTACGCCCAGGACTACGTCGCCGCCCACGAGGTCGCCCATCTACGCCACATGAACCACGGCCCCCGCTTCTGGGCCCTGGTGGACCAGCTGACACCCCACAAGGCCCCAGCGATCGAATGGCTGCACACCGAAGCGCCACGGCTGTTGCGCATCGGTTGAGAAGGGAAGTCCAGAGGGCGTCATAAGCGTCGTATTACGGCTCGGTCGCACGACTGCCTCGCGCCATGAAGTCAACGGCGCCGACCGATGCCGTCTTGCGTGTTTTCCCATCCATGGCGGGATGCCGGTAGGCGGGGGTGCCGATGATGGACTTATCGGGGCCGACGACATTGATGTTCAGCGAGAAATCCTTGTTCAACTCGCTGAATGCGACCGTTACCGCCAAATCTCCGCGATAATCCATAAACCCAGCGTAAGACTTGTAGCTCGCTGGGCAGTAACCGACAAAGACGTTCCTGGCGATCACGACATCCGATGACGGTACGACGAATGTCGGGTCTGACGGCACCTTATGGTCCAGGAAGAAAAAGGGGTAGTTCTGATGAGTGGGCTCATAGTCCTTAGCAAAGGCCACGAACGTGTTGTTCTCTATGCGGATGGATAGCGGCCTTCCGTCCGGTACCTTCTCGACCGCGAATGTCGCCGAAACACCGTTCGATCCCAAACCGGATGCGTTCTTCACCAGGATATTGTTGCGCAACGTGAACCGGCCACCTTCCGGTATATCGACCAGATAATTTTCCGCCTGGGTGAACACCCCTCCCTGAGGTACACCACCCTGGAAGTAATTTCCTTCCAGTACATTAACCTGTGCGCGCGATTTGAATGTGTGCCCACGATACGCATCATGCGACCAGGAGTTTTTCATATGGACTGTATAGTTCTTATCGGTATTACTGTGATTGATATATATGTTATGCTCTAAGCCGGTTCCAAATCCGCCATCCCGGCTCAACTCGATCTGATCCAGCGTTACGGTGCCGGTGTTGTTTGCCGTGCCAAAAATGCCATTCGCCTGCGGCACCTCAAATCCGACGATCCGCATCCGGTTCAATGTGATGCTATGGACACCATTGAGATACACGCCGGCCATACCGTAATTGCCCTTCGGCCGGCCCGACCCGTCGAGATCGATATTGTCGATCACCGTGTCGTAGCTCTCGCCGAGATATACCAGCGCCTGGCCTCCCACGAAGCTGTCCGTTCGCACCGGGCCATCCAAAATGACCGGACGAATGCCGTTCTGCGTGACGCCTTGAATGGTAACATTATGCGGCACAAACGTCTTGGATATTCCCCCCGCTCTGTCGCCACGCGGACCGAGGAAGAGATTGTTTTCCGGTCCGTCGTACACGGCTGGATAGACAAGAAACTTGTCGCCATCCGCCCAAAGCCGGAACAGGTCGATATGCGCACGGAGGCCGAAGGGGCCACAGCCTGTCTCCGCAGCTGTCTTCGGATCGTCCTTATCTTCCAGGTTCGCCTTGCAAGTATCCGTGCTGGCAAAGGTCTTATAGGTTGCGATCAGTTTGCCATCACGATACTGCTCGATTTTCGGAATGAGATTGTCGGCCTTGGTTGCCGCCCGAGGTTGCCGCCCGGTGATCGCGCTCGGATCCCACGTCCATTGCTGGGGAAAAGGTCGATCGCCAGTGCAAAGGCTTTTCAGCTCCTCAGTCGCGGACTGGGAAATATAGGAACCGGTCGAAAGCGTCATCGAACGCACGGCATTGCCGCCGGTGCCGGCCGTCGGCA
The DNA here is from genome assembly GCA_903847525.1 of uncultured Acetobacteraceae bacterium. Lineage (GTDB taxonomy): Bacteria > Pseudomonadota > Alphaproteobacteria > Acetobacterales > Acetobacteraceae > PALSA-911. Next base: position 2,489 of record CAINEA010000481.1, read on the forward strand.
GGTTTCCGGCGGCGACGGCCATGCCCGTCGCGGCGCCGGCAACAACCGTCAGGCCAGATAAAGCCCAAACCAACTTGAACATGTGCTTTCTCCCTTATCGGCCTGGCAAATGAATTTTCTGAATGTCCGTGCGGAGTATAAACGGGGCAAAGAAGATTGCTTGGCGCGGGTGGATCCAACTCAACCGATAAATCACCCTATAGCAACATCCGCTCAGATTGAATCATCGGAACCGACAAATCCGCTCGCTATAACAAAGATCTGATTGGTAGTTTTATCGCCATGCGCCGGCTACCGGGTGCGAGTGCGCCCCAGCCCGGTTGCCATGCCCCTTCAGCCAGGTCGCCCGGCTGGGCAGCCTGGCCCCCTCGTCACACAGCGGCGGACTGACGAAGTGCTGCGATCTGCAGTCCCGTATAGCCGAGTTCCTGCAGGATTTCGTCGGTATGCTGCCCGAGCATCGGTGGCGGAGTATCCACCCGGGCGCCGCCATGCGCGAGCTTGAAGGCAGCAAGCGGAACGCTGAAGCCACCTTCCACCCCCGGCGCAGATTCCTGGCGGTGCACAACATTGCGTGATTGCAGCTGCGGATCGGCCAAGGCCTCGCGCATCTGCCGTACACGGCCGGCGGGAACATGTTTGGATTGGAAATAATCCTCCCATTCGGCCGCCGTCTTGGTCAGCAGGATCTCCCCGACCAGGGCGAACTCGCGAACGCTGTCGGCATCGCGCTCGTCGTTGGCGGCCTTCGCCATGTCCGGCCGGCCGACCGCGGCCCAGAAACGCTTCTGCTGGCGCACGTTGCTGGCGCCGAGCATGACCATGCCGTCCTTGGTGGGATAGGCGCTGCTGGTCGCGTAATGCTGCTTGTTGCCATGCGGCTTCGGGTGCACGCCGTTGCGGGTGTAACCGGTAACGTGCGAGCTCATGAGAATAACCGCGACGTCCAGCATGGCCATGTCCACGCGCTGCCCGAGGCCGGTCTTCTCGCGCTGAAACAGCGCGGTCGCCAGCGCGAAGGCGCCCATGGTGCCGGTTGCATAGTCGATCACCGGGGAGCCGAACTTGACCGGGTTCACCTCCTCCGTACCGGTCATGGCCATGATGCCTGACGTGGCCTGGATGACATGGTCATAGGCCGTCATCTGTCCACGCGGCCCGTCCTGGCCGAAGGCGGACATCGAGGCGTAGATCAACCTTGGGTTGATCTTCGACAGCACATCGTAGCCGAGGCCGAGGGCCTCGAAGGCGCCGGGGCGGTAGTTCTCCACCAGCACGTCGGCGGTCGCCACGAGCTTCTTCAGCACCTCCCGTCCCGCCTCGGTTTTCAGGTCCAGCGTGATCGACCGCTTGTTGGAGGCCTGGGTCAGGAAGCCGGTGCCCATCAGCTTGTGGTTCAGGTCGTTGTCGGTGCCGGAGTCTCGGCTCTGGTCGGGGTCGGTGGGGTGCTCGATCTTGATCACGTCGGCGCCGAACAGCCCAAGCTGATAGGCGGCGAACGGGCCGGCGAGGACGTGGGTGATATCGAGGATGCGAACGCCCTCGAACGGGCGAACCCCTGCTGTGCTCATCCTGGTTTCCTCCTGTGTTTTCCCGACGGTGCCGGCTTGTCCCGGGAGCGTCAACACGCTTGGATGGAGCCAACCAACAGGAAGGAAGCGTCATGCCCGTACAAATGACCGTCGAAGGCGCCGTGGCGACGGTAACGTTGAACCGGCCGGAGAAGATGAACGCGTTGACCTGGGAAATGCGCGAGAAGATGCGCGACCACTTCCACGAGATCCGTTTCAACGACGACATCCGCGCGGTGATCGTTACCGGTGAGGGCCGTGCCTTCTGCGCCGGCGCGGACGTGGACCGGATGGGCGACGCCGACATCAAGGCCGGCCGGTTCCGGCTGCAGCGCGGCAGCCACATGGTGATCCGCCACCTGCACGCGATCGAGAAACCGACCATCGCCGCGGTGCGCGGCCACGCGGTGGGGATCGGCTGGTCGCTTGCACTGGCCTGCGACATCACCGTGGCGGCGGAGGACGCCAAATTCTCGCAGATCTTCCGCCGCATCGCCCTGGCGCCGGACGGCGGGGCGATCTGGTTCCTGAACCAGCGGCTGGGGATGAACCGGGCGAAGGAGCTGGTGTATTCGGCGCGGATCGTGGAGGCGCCGGAGGCGTTGAGCCTGGGGCTGGTGAATTTCGTGGTGCCGGGTGACGAGCTGATGGCGAAGGCGCGTGCGCTGGCGGAGGATTATGCCTCGGGTCCCACGTTCATGCTGGGGCTGGCGAAGAAGCTGTTCCACATGGCGCATGGCAGCCTGGAGGATTACCTGGAGGTGGAGAACATGGTGCAGCCGCAGCTGAACCACAGCGCGGACCACCAGGAGGGCAAGGCGGCCTTCAAGGAGAAGCGCAAGCCGAATTATATTGGGCGGTGATTCCACCGCCCTAAAGCGAAACGAGGCGGTGCCGATGGCACCGCCTCGCTCCTTTCAGCCAAACGGGTCGATCAGATCGCGTCCCATGCATACACGTCGCGGGTCCGCTCCAGCGGGGTGAAGCTGTTCTTCACCGCGGGGAACCAATGCTCGGCCAGCGTCGCCGGCGTCCAGCCGGTGCTGCGGTGCATGATCCGGATCGGACGCGGCTGGTTGTACAGATAGATCTCGTTGCCACGCGCACCGACGATCTGGCCGGACATGCCGTTGGCGGCGTCCGAGGCGATGAACGTCGCCAGCACCGCCACCTGATCGGGGCGGGTTTTCGCCGCGCGGGCCTGCAGGGCGGCTTCGTCCTGGCCGGGGATGCTCTCGATCATGCGGCTGAAGGCGTGCGGACCGATGCAGTTGGAACGAATGTTGTAGCGCTGCATGTCCATGGCGATGGAGCGCGACAGGCCGGCGATGCCAAGCTTGGCGGCGGCGTAGTTGGCCTGACCGACGCTGCCGATCAGGCCGGAGGTGGAGGTCATGTGCACGAACGCGCCGGAAAGCTGCTTGCGCATATGGCCGATCGCGGCGCGGCTGACATAGAAGGCGCCGTAGAGATGCACCTTCATCACCATGTCGAACTCTTCCGGGGACATGTAGTGGAACATGCGGTCGCGCAGGATGCCGGCGTTGTTCACGACGATATCGATCTGGCCGAACTTGTCGATGGCGGTCTGCACGATGTTCTGCGCGGCGGCCCAGTCGGCGACGCTGTCGGTGTTGGCGACGGCTTGGCCCTGGCCGTGCGCGGCCTCGATCTCGGCGACGACCTGTTGCGCCGGGCTCTGGTCAAAGCCCTGCCCGTCTACCGCGGCGCCAACGTCGTTGACGACGACCTTGGCGCCTTCGGCGGCCATGGCCAGCGCCATCGCGCGGCCAATACCGCGGCCCGATCCGGTGACGACAGCAACTTTACCCTCAAGCATTCCAGCCATAGCGTTTCCCCTGTGTTTTGGTACTGGCGCCAACTTGGCCGAAGAATGCGCCGGGCTCAACCCTGTGCCATGATCCCCTGGATTGCAGCAGGGGGGACGCTATGGATCTGGGATTCTTGGGGCTTGGCAACATGGGCGGCGCGATCGCCGAACGGTTGGCCGATGCCGGGGCGCGGATGCACGTGTTCGACCCGAACCAGGCCGCCGTCGCCTCATTCATAGACCGTGGCGCGAAGGCCTATGCCTCCCCGGTGGCGGTTGCCAGCCAGGCGGGTGTCGTGTTCGCCTGCCTGCCCGCGGCCGCGATCAGCACCAAGGTTGCCGGAGAACTGGCCGAAGAAACCGGCGCGATGAAGATCTACGTGGAAATGTCCACGATCGGCAGCCGGGCGTTGCAGGGCATTGCCGAGACACTGAACGCCCGGGGCATCCAGGTGGTGGACAGCCCGATCAGCGGCGGCCCGAAAGGCGCGCGGGCCGGCACGCTGTCGGTGATCACGGCGGGCCCACCGGATGCGGTGGCCGCAGTGCGGCCCTGGCTCGAAAAGATCGGCAAGACCGTGTTCATACTCGGCGAGAAGCCCGGCCAGGCGCAGCTGATGAAGCTGGTCAACAATTTGATGAACGCCGCCAACATGGCCACCGCGTTCGAGGCGCTGGTGCTGGGTGCCAAGGGTGGGCTGGACGCGGACACGATGGTGCGGGTGGTCAACGCCTCCTCCGGCCGCAGCGCCGCGACGGAACAGAAGGTGCCGCAATCGGTGCTGACCGGCAGCTTCGACTACGGCGCCCGGCTGGCGATCATGTACAAGGACGTGGTGCTCGGTTTGCAGGAAGCCGAGGACCTCGGCGTGCCGATGTGGGCGCATGAAACGATCGGCCAGCTCTGGCGCTTCGCCATGAACCAGGGGCGCGGCGAGGACGATTTCACCTCATTGATCCGGACCATGGAAGGCTGGGCCGGTGCCGAAGTGCGCAGCGTGAAGCGATAGCCTCAGGTCTTCGCAGCGGAGGTTTCGACTTTCGCGACCGTGCTCCTCAGCTCGGCCAGCCGTTGCTCCGCCATCTCCAGATTGTGGAACAGCCGGCTGGTCGCAAGCTGCATGAAATAGAAGCCGAAATCCGGATTCTGGAAATACAGCATCTTCACCTGATCATAGGTGGTGACCAGCAACTCGCCGGCTTCGATGCATTCCAAGGTCTGGGTGCGCTTGCCGTCCGGCGACAGCAATCCAAGCTCGCCGACGAACGCGCGGGGCGGCAGCTCGATGCCGATCTCCTTCAACCGGTACCGGCCGGATGCGATGTAGAACACGCAATCGGCGACATCGCCTTTGCAGAACAATATCTCCCCGGCGCGGCTGGCGCGGCGCACCATATAGGGCCGCAGCCAGTCCATCGTCTGGTTGCCCTCGGCGGCGGTGCGCACCCGGCGCACCAGCTTGATCATCTGGTGCAGCCGCAACAGGTTCAGTGGGAACAACACGGCGTTCAGCACCATCGTCGGGTACAGCGCGTCCAGGTAACCGTAGCCGACCAGGCAAAGATTGCTCATCGCGCCCAGCGCACGCAGCGGGATCATGGTGGTCTTGAAGAACGAGATCACGATCAGCAGGTCGCCGGCGTACCCGGCAATGTCGCCCCAGGTGGCCCGCAGGACGTATTCCGAAATGAGGTCCTGGAAGATCGAAGTGAAAATGTTCCAGTTCATCGTCCGGTATCTTTCACGCAGGGTAAGGGCATTGCGGGGCGCCACCCGAAGCCGCAGCCCTTAAAGGCCGCCATCCTACGTCAAATCAAGTGCAGTCCACGGTGTACCCCATCTAGCAGCCCACTGGGCAGCCCGCCAGCCAATCCATCCGCTGCCGAGACCTGTGGCGGCTTGCCGCTGCTGGTCTGCAGCATGGCCGCGGTGAAAATCCGTGCCGCCTGCCTCGGCGGCAGCCGGTCCAGGATCGCCGCGCCGGCTTCCGCCTCCGCCACCAGTCCGCAGCGCACCGCAAGCTGGCGGAACGCCATGACCTGGCTCACATGCATCCGCAGCAGCCCAAGCTCGATCGAGGCATCGCTGAGATAGTCGTGCAACCGGAGAAACGCGACGCGGCCGGTAAAACTCGAGGGATCGAGCGGCGGGGTGCCCGGATTGGCGGCCCACTCCGCCGCCAGCGCATGGCCGAGCCGACAACCCAGGCCGGGCATCAGGCTGGTCAGCACATCGGCCTCGCTAGCGATCAGATGCAGCGCATCCACCCCAACCTGGCGATGCCCGGCGCGCTCGCGGTCGGCGGCGCGGATCTTGTTCTCCCGCACCGCGTTCAGCGCGGTGGCCAGCACGACGCCGCGCAAAGCCATCTGATCGTCTGGCCCAACCCCCACCGAAGCGGCGATAGCCGCAACAGCACCTGCGGACAGCGCCTCCAATTCCCCGGTCTGGTTCCACGACCCGTCATGGCCGATATCGTGCCCCACCATGGCGACCACGCCCAGCACCGCCTGGTGCAGCGTGATCATGCCGCGGGCACGCGCGATGCCGCAAAGCCAGCCCATCGCCAAAGTCGCTTCGCTGAAATGATAGCGGTTGTGGTAGGCCAACTCCCCCTGCCCCGCGTCGATCGCACGGATAGCCTCCTGGTCTACCTCCGCGGCGATCGCCAAGCCCGCTTCAAACAGCAGCGGCAGGCGAAAATCGGGGTCCGGCGCAGCCTCCCGACCATCCCCGTCCCCGTCACGTCCATCACCGTCGCACGCATCACTGGCCGTCACATGCGCGAACGCGCAGCGCATGGCACCTGCCAAATCCGGCGGCGCACGGCGCATCACCAGGAAGCGCCGTTCGATCGCGTGCATTCCGTTTCCTGGGTTCGGCACTGCCGGCAATATCGCCATCATCGAATGGGCCATAAGGGGATGCGCCTTCATAGGCGGGCATGCCGCAGGGATATACGGACCGAAACCGAAACCTTCATCAAGAAAGTGTGCCAGCGCAGGATCAGATTGCGTTCCTTCCGAACCGTCTCACCCCCGCGCTTAACGAAACATTAACACGCCACAGGAACAAGAGAATCGATTTAGCACCGATTAACACGCGTGTCTTGCCACAATCGGACATGGTATCAACACACGCTACATAAAACCCGAGCGATAATCCTTGTGCAACGCACAAGGAGCCCCGAATCACGTTTCTGAAGCGCCCCCTCCCAGCGGAGCCAGGGCGCAAGGACACTACACCTGCGAATAACCCGATCCAGTGACGTCGACGCCCCGACCCGAAGCCTTATCGATCAGGCCATATTCCTTCAGTATCTGCTGACTGTAGGTCACGCGCCCGTTCACCGTCAGAGCCGGCTCACTGGCCAGCAGCAGCGCGGAACGTGCCATGTAGGACGGCGGTTCACCCTTCGGATCATCCATCCCTTCCACTAGCTTGAAATGCACGGTGCCCGGTGTCGGCACCACGCGCGACGGGGAAAGCGCGGTCACGGCGATACCCTGGTATTGCGACACTTCCTGCGCCAGCCCCTGGGTGAAACGCTCCAACGCCGCTTTGGTTGCACCGTACAGCACGCCGCCGCGAACGGTCTGGTCCTCGTAGGGTCCACGGCCGGGGCCGATGGCGGCGCCGGAACTGATGTTGACGATGGCTCCGCTGCGTCGCGGGATCATGTCTTCCAGCACAGCCTTGGACAGGATGAACGGCCCATGCACGTTCACGGCGAAAGCACGTACCCAGCGGCTGGTCGGGTATTCGGCGGTGGGAATGTAGTAATTCAGCGCCGCGTTGTTCACGAGAACGTCGATCGGGCCGTACAGGGCCCGGGCCTGCGCCACCAGGGCCAGGCATTCCGCCTCGGTCGACACATCGGCGGTGACCGCGCTGGCCTCGCCACCCGCCGCACGGATGGTCTCGACGGTGCGCGCCAGCGACCCCTCCAGCATCCGGTGGTCGCCCTCGTTCAACGTCCGCGCAGCGCAGACCACGCGCGCGCCCTCGGACGCAAACAATTCGGCAATGGCTTGGCCGATGCCCCGGCTGGCGCCGGTAACGATGGCAACCTTCCCCGCGAGCTTGCCGGATGTAGTCGTGGACATGGCCGATCCTTCCCTTGCTGCCGCCGTTCGCCGGCACGCTTCTCCTGGAACTATGGGACCGTCCGGCGCCATAGGCAAAGTCCGGCAGAGCCAAGCCCGTCCACAGCCCGAAGTTGCACACCATTACATTTCATTGACGGCACCGGCAAAGCCGCATATCGGGCTGGCCATTCGCATTCATTCCCGGAGCAACCCGCCCATGGCCCAGGTTCCCGCCGCATCGGCGCCCCAGCGCAAGCCGCTCTACAAACTGCTCTATGTCCAGGTGCTGTGTGCCATCGTGCTCGGCGGGCTGCTCGGCTGGCTCGCGCCGCATATCGCCACCAACGAATGGATCAAGGCGCTAGGCGACGGCTTCATCAAGCTGATCAAGATGCTGATCGCGCCGATCATCTTCTGCACCGTGGTGTCCGGCATCGCCCATATCCAGGACGCCAAGAAGGTCGGCCGGGTCGGCATCAAGGCGCTGGTGTATTTCGAGGTTGTCTCCACCTTCGCGCTGGTCATCGGCCTGCTTGTCGCCAACATCGCGCGCCCCGGCGCCAACTTCGCCGGCAAGGTGCCAGACTCCACCGCCGCGGCCCAGTTCGCCAAGCAGGCCGGCGAGATGCATTCGGTCGACTTCGTGCTGAACATCATCCCCGACAGCGTCGTGGGCGCCTTCGCCAAGGGCGACATCCTGCAGGTGCTGCTGTTCTCCATCCTGTTCGGCTTCGCGGTCATGGCGCTCGGCGAGCGTGGTCACACCCTGCGCGACCTGATCGACGATGTCGCACATGGCATATTCGGCGTCATCGCCATCGTCATGAAAGCCGCCCCGCTCGGCGCCTTCGGCGCCATGGCGTTCACGATCGGCCGCTACGGTCCGGCCGCGCTCGGCAACCTGGCCGGGCTGATCCTGGTGTTCTACCTGACCTCGGCGCTTTTCGTGGTGCTGGTTCTGGGCGCCATCGCCCGGATCGCTGGCTTCAACATCTTCAAGTTCATCGCCTACATCAAGGACGAGTTGCTGATCGTGCTCGGCACCAGCTCGTCGGAAAGCGCATTGCCGCAGCTGATGGCCAAATTGGAGCGGCTGGGCTGCTCGAAATCCGTGGTCGGTCTGGTCGTGCCGACCGGGTATTCGTTCAACCTGGACGGCACCAATATCTACATGACCCTGGCGACATTGTTCATCGCGCAGGCGATGGGCGTTGACCTGAACCTAACCCAGCAGCTGACGATCCTGGCCGTCGCGATGCTGACCTCCAAGGGGGCCAGCGGCGTCACCGGCGCCGGCTTCATCACCCTGGCCGCAACGCTGACGGTGGTAAACCCCGCTTTGGTACCGGGCATGGCGATCGTATTCGGCATCGACAAATTCATGAGCGAGTGCCGCGCCCTGGTGAACATCACCGGCAACGGCGTCGCCACGGTGGTGGTGTCGTGGTGGGAAGGCGAACTCGATCATGAGAAACTGCATCGCGCCCTGAACCGCATTGAGGATCCCACCGACCTGCAGGTGGCCGTGACGACCGGTTAACGCCTCGGGCTCTGCCCGGGCGGCTTCACGAACGGAAAGATCTCCGGGCTGTAAAAGCGCCGCAGTTCCTCGATCTGGCTCGCCGGCGGCGCGGCATAGGTGCCGATCCGGCTGGTGAACCGACCGCCCATGAGGCGGTTCAACCGCACCACCATCTCAGACATCTTCACCAGATTGGTAATGCCATTTAAGATCGGCGCGCCCACTGCGGTCTCGTTGATCCCGACATGGGCGAGCAGCGCCATCACCGCATCGGCGGCAGCGATCACCACCTCCGTCCCATCCTGCGCGGTCCTCGCCGCCGCCTCGTTGAACTGTTTCAGCACGCGGACCTGCGACGGTGCGTCGTCGAAGCACTCGCCCAAATCCAGCAGCCGTTCCACGTTCATGCGCTCTACGCTGGCCATGCGATCCCTCAGTCCGTAGCGCCGGACATTCTCCACAATGCGCGGTGTGAATTTCGGGTTGATCGTCACCAGGGAAAAGCTTGCCCCCATCATGCAGGCCACATGCAGGGCGGACTCGCACAGGCCAAGCACCGGTATATCCACCGCCTCGCGCGCCTCGTGCAAGCCAGGGTCGGCGATATCCCCGATCAGGAAGGCATCATAGCCTTCCGCCTCCGCATGATGGGCGTTGCGGAGCAACTCGGCGGTTTCGATGAATTCCAGATAACGATACTGTTCGCCGACACCGCCGACTTCGGCGATCCCCTCCATGTGGATCTCCGTGTCCGGTTCTTTCACAGAATCCAGGATCTCTCGCAGAACGCGTGGATACGCGCCCCACTCGCTCATCCGCGTCATGTTCTAGTACCACAGTTTCATATGGCAATTCCCGCTTTGGATTACATGGTTCTATCCGGCAAGTTCATCCAGCGCCGCTGCCAGGGACGCTAGGCTCCCGGATCGGCCTTCAATCCGGTTGCGGCAATGCCCGCCAGGGCCGCGGCCTCGTCATTGTCGGACGTGTCGCCGGTCACGCCGACGGCTCCGATCACCGCCCCATGGGCGTCACGGATCAGCACGCCGCCGGGCACCGGGATGAACGAACCGCCGGCGGCATGGGTCACGGCGGCGATGAAATGCGGCCGGTCGACGGCGGCCTTGGCCAGCGAGCGCGAGCCCATGCCGAGCGAAATGGCGGCATGCGCCTTGCCGATCGCGATCTCCGGGCGCTTCAGGCTGGTGCCATCCTCTGCCCCGAACGCCTTCAGCGCGCCACGCGCATCCAGCACCGCCACGCCCATCGGGCTGAATTTCTGCGCGCGCGCATGGGCCAGCGCGACGGTGACGATTTCCTGCGCCTGAGCGAGAGTGAGTTGAGTCATGGTAGGGCCTCCGGTTGAATTGACCCCCAGCCTCGCCCGCGCCGCCGGATTTGACCAGCCCTGCGTCCTGTCCCCAGGGCGCTTCCAGGCAGATCGAGCGGGAGTGTCCGCCGAGATCGCTTTGACTCTTCGGGCCGCCGTCCCGCAAACTTCGTTTGCATTCCGAGGCGAATACGCGTTCCTTCCCCCCATGCTTACAAAATCTGACATCGACATCATCGTGGTTGGCGGTGGCGGTGCTGGCCTGGCAGCGGCCAGCGAAGCCGCCCGGCTGGGACTGAAGGTTCTGCTGCTGGAAAAGAACCGCCAACTCGGCGGCAGCACCGCCTGGTCGGTAGGCTCCATCTCCGCCACTGGAACGCCCCACCAGAAGCGCGCCGGCATCGAGGATTCGTCGGACGCGCATTTCGCGGATATGGGCGTGCTGGCCGGCAGCTATGCCAATCGCGACAATCTGGCCCTGCGCCGGCTGCTTGTCGATAACATCACCGAAACGATGGACTGGCTGATGTCCACGGGACTGGAATTTGCCGGCCCCATGCCCGAGCCCCCCCCCCGCCAGCCGCGGATGCATAACGTGCTGCCGAACGCGCGCGCGTTTCCCTACCATCTCGGCCGGGACTGCCGCTCGCTCGGCGTGAAAATCCACACCAACACACGGGTCGACGGTCTGATCGAAGAAGACGGCCGCATTGCCGGTGTAACCGCCCACACGCCGGGCAAAGCGCCGCAGGAGATACGGGCGCGACGAGCCGTGATCCTGGCGGGCGGCGATTTCAGCGCCAACCCGGCGATGAAGGAACATTTCGGCGGAGCGGAAATGCGCGGACTCGCCGCGGTGAACCCAAACGCCACCGGCGAAGGCATCGCCGTCGGCCTCGCCCATGGCGGCACGGTGGTGAACGGCGATATCATTCGCGGCCCGATCCTGCGCTTCGTCCCACCGCTTCGGCCATCCCTGGTGCAGCGCTTGCCGCCCTCACGGCGGATTGGCCGCTTCATGCGATGGGCCTTCGAAACCATGCCCCCGGAACGGCTGCGCCCCTTCGTCATGAAGTTTCTCACCACCGCGGTCAGCCCCTCCGCCGCCTTGTTCCGGGAAGGCGCGATCCTGGTGACCCATCGCGGTGGACGCTTTACCGACGAACTGCACCACCCCGCCGCGGACCTCGCGCGCCAGCCGCGCGGGCTCGGCTATCTCGTGTTCGACGCCACAGTGGCCGAGAAATTTTCCGCCTGGCCGAACTACATCTCCACCGCCCCCGGCATCGCCTACGCCTATCTCGATGATTACCGCCGCTCGCGAAAAGACATCTTCCACTGCGCCGGCACGCCCGAGGCCCTGGCCGAAAAGATGGGCATGCGCCCCCGCGCCCTGTCCGGCGGGCTGCATGCCTATAACGGCAATCTAGACGGCGTGCCGCGCGGCGAACGCCGGCAGCTGCTGCAACCGCCGTTCTACGGTCTCGGCCCCGTGCGCAGCCACGTCGTCTTCACCGACGGCGGGCTGGCCATCACCGAACGCATGGAGGTCAAACGCCAGGACGGCAGCGTCATCCCCGGCCTCTACGCCGCCGGCTCGAACGGACAGGGCGGCGTGCTCCTGGAAGGCCACGGCCATCACCTCGGCTGGGCCTTCGTGAGCGGCCGCCTCGCGGCCCGTGCCGCGGCCCATGCCATATCGGGAACCTAGGCAAGGCCGGGGCTTCGCCCTTCCTTGCCTTCCTAGCTGCCAACCCTCACCAACTCTCCAGCAGCGCGCGGGTTTCCTGGACGGCGACGTCCCAGATTTCGGCCATGTCGGAATCGTCACGGTGATACAGGCCGCCGAAATTGCCGTCGCCGATCACCTCGCGCGCCTCGAACGGCGGCAATGTGCGCATCAGGTCCAGATCAGCCGCCGGCTTGGCCTCTTCTGGTCCATTGCGGTGCGCAAGGCGGGTCCAGGGATAGTTTTCCATCCAACTTGCGTGGCTCGCCACCGGGTCGATCGCGCGGATGGTGGCATTCGTCAGCGGTGCGCGCCACCAATCGTGGAAGCGCACGCGGGTATCGGGATTGTCCATCATCCACTCCATCGCCACAGACGCCGCCGGCTGGTTGCCGCCGTGACCGTTGACGATGAGGATGCGGCGAAATCCGGAGCGTTTCATGCTGTCGAGGATGTCGCGGATCAGCGCGACGAACGTCTCGACACGCAAGGTGACGGTGCCGGGGAAAGCCGAGAAATACGGCGTCAGGCCATAGGGCAGAACCGGAAACACGGGAATACCGAGCGGCTCGGCGGCTTCCACGGCAACACGCTCGGACAGGATCGCATCAGTTGCGAGCGACAATCCCGCGTGTTGTTCGGTACTGCCGATCGGCAGCACGCCACGGTCATCATGGCGGACCCAGTCCTCCACCATCCGCCAATCCATCTCGGCTATACGCATAGATCCTCCCCAGAACTTCATGTGCTGGCATTGCAGCGTGTGGTTATTTGGTTAATTCGGCCACGCTGACGGTTGCGCAATCGCACGTCAATGGAAGGCTAAAATATTGGGGAGAGCGAAGATATTGGGGAGTGCGCAGATGTCAGCGGGGGGTGAAGGCGCCTGGGCGCGACGTCCTTGCAGCGGCCTGGAAAACGGGGGCAGCGAATGCCAAACGGTGTTATCGCCTGGCAGCGAGCAGGGTTTCGCAGTTCAGCCGGCCCGACATCAGGCAATCCTCGATCTGCGTCTTGATATGCAGCTGGTGCACCAGGAACAGACCCGCCACCACCAGCGCCAGCGCAACCGCCATACCGGCAAGGCTGGCGGTTTGCCGGTCGGCCTCGCGCTGTGGTTCGTTCCGTTCGATCGGAGGATGGATCAGGTGCATCGGGGGCCACTGAATTACTGGGAACACCATAGCCCAGGGCCGCCGCGGCGGAAAGTCACAGAACGCTGATCTCCGGCCGCACCGCAGGCAATGCGGGCTGCGCTGCGACACGCTGTACGCAATTGCGGCAAAGATCCGGTTGCAGCCGGACCGGGTGGCCCGCATAAACTCGGCCATGTCCTTCGAAGCTCGCCGTCATTTATCCGCCGACCCCGCCTTCGCCGCGCTGATACGGCGCGCGGGGCCGTTCACGCTGAAGGCAGAGAAGCAGACCCTGTATGAAGCGTTGGTACGAGCGATCTCCCATCAGCAACTGCACGGCAACGCCGCCCGCGCGATCATGGGGCGCTTTGTCGCCCTGTATCCGGACTCGCCGTTTCCGCAGGCGGAACAGGTGTTGGCGACCGACGTGGCGGAACTGCGAGCCTGTGGATTTTCGTTTTCCAAGATCGCCGCCATCCGCGATATCTGCGCCAAGACGCTCGATGGCACCGTACCGCATCGGCGCACGGCAATCCGGCTGACGGACGAGGAACTGATCGAGCGGCTGACCAGCATTCGCGGCGTCGGGCGCTGGACGGTGGAAATGATGCTGATCTTCACGCTCGGCCGGCCCGATATCCTGCCGGTCGATGATTTCGGCGTTCGCGACGGATATCGCCGGCTATACGGCCTGGACGAACAACCCAAGCCGCGCGCGCTGACCGAGATCGGCAAGGCCTGGGCACCATGGCGCAGCATCGCCGCCTGGTATCTCTGGCGAGCTTCCGATGAAGGCAAGAAGATCAAGACGGCGGATCCAGTGTAGAACGGTTTCAGGTCATTCGTCCGCAAGAGCGGACAATGAAGTCGCTCTGGGTATTTGGTTTATCGAGCAGTTCCAATCAGCCCGACGACGGTCTGATTGGAACCGTTCTAGCCATGAAAAAGGGCGCCTCGCGGCGCCCCCTTCCGATCTGCCTCGATTCCGGCTGGAGCCTTGCGCAGACGATCAGGCCGCGGCGGCGGCCATGCTCTTCTTGCCCGCGGACTTCTTCGCCGCGGCGGCCTTCTTCGGCTTCGCCGCCTTCTCTACCTTGGCAGCTTTCACCGGCTTGGCTGCTTTCGGCGCCTTCCCCGGCTTCGCAACTTTAGCGGCCTTCGCGACTTTGGCAGCTTTCGCGACCTTGGCGGGAGCGGCGGCCTTCATTGCCTTCTTCGGAGCGGCGGCCTTCGCGGGAGCAGCGGCCTTCTTCGGCGCAACCGCCTTGGCAGGGGCGGCGGCCTTCTTCGGAGCTGCGGCTTTTTTCGGCGCTGCGGCCTTGGCCGGAGCGGCGGCCTTCTTCGGAGCGGCAGCCTTCTTCGCTGGCGCCTTGATGTTGCCACCACCCTGAGCGACGACCTTCTTCGGCGCGGCAGCCTTGGCGGGGGCCGCGGCCTTCTTCGGTGCCGCTGCTTTCTTCGCCGCGGGCTTGGCTTCAGCCTTCTTGGTCGCGGCACGCATCGCCATCGCCTGCGCCCGCACAATGTCCGTGTCTTGTGTGCTCACCTGTAGATACTCCTTTTGATCGGTTTACTTGTTGGTCTGCTGGTAGAAAACGCGATTGCAGAAAGACGCGCTATTGCCGCCGAACGGACCGCCGGCCAATTGTCTCCGCAAGGCGCTTCGCGCGTCGTTCGTGAGCACGAAGCGTTCCACATGGTTGCCAAACGAAGAGCCGCCAATCGGGCAACGGGGCGTCCGTTTCCCTCGCGCCGGATTCCAGGACTGCCGTAAAAGCCAGAGCAGCCATGCCGCACCCATGCAGGCGAACGACACTGGCATGCGGCATGCAGCTTCCTGCGTGTCGCCAGCTTCGTTATCCCGTTTCCGATATCGCTGGCTCTCATGCTGCGCGATCGGCTGGCCTTTGCCTGAACGAGGCTGCGGTCCATGGACCGTCCTTCTGTTGTTATATGTCCGGATCGGTGCGCCACGGGGTCGTGGCGCGAATCGGATTCGCACATACCGAATCCGCTATTCCGCGTCTGACATGCGCCTGTCAATAAAAAGCAACAGTGCGATCGTTTTTAAGGCCGTTTTTTTTCGTAAAGCAGCTTGCGGATGCATTTACCGAACGCACAGCGCGGGTGCGGTGAAAGCGACGAACCGCCGCGCGTCGGAGGTGCCGCACAAACGAAACCGCCGCGGCAAGAATGCCGCGGCGGCTGCAGTCAAGATCGGATTTTTTGTTCAGGCGATCAAGGACGTTGAGCCAACGGGATGAATTTCTGGTCGTCCGGTCCGACATAGTTCGCGTTCGGGCGCACCAGCTTGTTATCGATGCGCTGTTCGATGATGTGCGCGCTCCAGCCGGAGGTGCGGGAAATCACGAACAATGGCGTGAACATCGCCATCGGTACGCCCATGCCATTGTAGCTGATGGCGCTGAACCAATCGAGGTTCGCGAACATCTTCTTCGTCTCCATCATCACCGCCTCGATGCGGTCGGCGATGTCGAACAGCTTCATCGAGCCGTTCTCCGCCGCCAGCCGGCGCGCGACGTCCGTGATGATCTTGTGGCGCGGATCAGCGCGTGGGTAGACCGCGGGGCCGAATCCGATGACCACTTCCGGGGTGGCGACGCGCTTGCGGATATCCGCTTCCGCCTCGTCGGGATTGTCGTAGCGCTGCTGGATCTCGAAGGCGACTTCATTGGCGCCGCCATGCTTGGGTCCACGCAATGCGCCGATGCCGCCGGTGATGCAGGAATACATATCCGACCCCGTGCCCGCGATCACGCGGCAAGCAAAGGTCGAAGCGTTGAACTCATGTTCCGCATACAGGTTCAGCGACGTGTTCATCGCCCGCAGCCACGATGCCTTGGGCTTTTCTCCGTGCAGGAGATGCAGGAAATGCCCCGCGATGCTGTCGTCGTCGGTTTCCACCTCGATCGAACGGCCGTTATGGGCGTAGTGGAACCAGTACAGCAGCATGGAACCAAGCGAGGCCATCAACCGGTCGGCGATATCGCGCGCGCCGGGCTGGTTATGATCGTCCTTCTCCGGCAGCACGCAACCGAGTGCTGAAACGCCGGTGCGCATCACATCCATCGGGTGCGCCGCGGCCGGCAAGGTTTCCAGCGCGCGCTTCACCGCATTCGGCAGGCCGCGCATCGCCTTCAGCTTCGCCTTGTAGGCGTTCAGTTCGGCGCCGTTGGGCAGCTTGCCGTGCACCAGCAGGAAGGCAAGCTCCTCGAACTCGCAGACATCGGCGATGTCGAGAATGTCGTAGCCACGATAGTTCAGGTCGTTCCCGGTGCGCCCGACGGTGCACAGCGCGGTGTTGCCGGCGACGACACCGGAAAGGGCGACGGCTTTCTTGGCCCGGTTGGGTCCCGGAGCTGTCAGAGCAGCTGTTTCACTCATAGATTTTCTCCTGTTGTCCCCCCGCGCCGCGAAGCGGCACGGGGGCTTTTGATCGGGAAAGATCAATCCAAACGCGTCAGGTGATCGCAATATGCGAGCCGCATACTATGCGACCGGAAAGCGGGATCAGAAAATCCCAGGCTTGCCGACCAGCACCGTGCCCGCCGGCATCGCCACGTTCAGCTGATGCAGTTCGCCCGCCGGCAGCTTGGCAAGATCCTGCACCGCGGCGAGGAAACGGTTGGATTCACGGGTGGAGATCAGCCCGTCCGTCATGATCTGGAACTTGTTGATGTAGTCGGGGCGCGAGAACGGCTTGGCGCCGTTCGGATGCGCATTGGCCACCGCCATCTCGTCGATCACCTTGCTGCCATCCTTCAGGATGATCTCGATCCGCGCGCCGAACGCCAGCTCATTGGGATCGGTCGCACGATAGCGGCGCGTCCATTCCGCATCTTCCCGCGTCTCGATCTTGTGCCACAAGCGCACGGTGTCGGGACGGCCGGCGCGCTTGGGCGCGTAGCTGTCCACGTGGTGCCACTTACCGTCCTGAAGTGCGACGGCGAAGATGTACATGATCGAATGGTCCAGCGTCTCGCGTGACGCCTTCGGGTCCATTTTCTGCGGATCGTTGGCGCCGGTGCCGATCACGTAGTGCGTGTGATGGCTGGTATGGATGATGATCTTCTCGATCTTCTCCATGTCCTTGATCTGGTCGCGCATGCGGAAGGCGAGATCGATCAGCGCCTGGGACTGGTACTCGGCGCTGTGTTCCTTCGTGTAGCTATCCATGATCGCGCGCTTGGGCTCGCCAGCTTCCGGCAGCGGCACCTCATAATGCGCGTCGGGGCCATCGAGCATCCACGCGATCACGCTATCCTCGCCTTCATAGATCGGGCTCGGCGCGCCCTCGCCGCGCCTCACGCGGTCCACGGCTTCCACCGCGAGCTTGCCGGCATGTGCGGGGGCATAGGCCTTCCAGCTGCTGATCTCACCCTTGCGCGATTGGCGCGTAGTGAATGAGACATGCAGCGCCTGCTGCACCGCCTGATAGATCACGTCCTGCTTCAGGCCGAGCAGCGTGCCGATGCCGGCCGCCTGCGCCGGGCACAGATGCGCGATATGATCGATCTTGTGTTCATGCAGGCAGATGGAACGCACCAGGTCGATCTGGATCTCGTAACCGGTGGCGATGCCGCGAATCAGATCACGGCCGTTCTTCTCCATGGTCTGCGCCACGGCCAGGATCGGCGGGATGTTGTCGCCGGGATGCGAATAGTCGGCCGCGAGGAATGTGTCGTGCATGTCGAGTTCGCGCACCGCGGTGCCGTTCGCCCATGCCGCCCATTCCGGGCTGACGCGCTTGGTGGCGGCCATGCCGAACACGGTCGCGCCGGTCTTCAGCGGATGACCCAGCGCCATGTCGCGCGCGGAAGTGACCGAGCGGCGGTTCACCGAGGCGATCGCCACCGAGGCGTTGTCGATGATCCGGTTGATGATCATCTCGGCAACGTCCTTCTGGACAGCCACCTTGTCGGCGGCAACGCCGGCGATCTTCCAGGCGAGCTGGTCCTCGCGCTTCAGGTTGGCTTTGGAAGGATAGACCTTCACATCATGCAGTTTCATTTTTGTCTCCGATGGGCGCTAAGTGGGTAGCCTGGAATTGGACCGCCGGGCCTGGAAAACCATGCCCGAATAAGCGGCGGGATAAACGGGGTTGGCCCGCCTGCTCCCACGGTCTAGCCTTCTAACCGGCCCTTCCTACGGTCGCGCCGATGCAACGGCAAGCATCCAGGCCTGGATATGCCGCATAAACCAGCCAATAAAGCAGTCGAATGATCCATATCAGGCCCACGGCGATCACTTCCCATCCGTCCTGCCCTTCCGTCTGAGCAGTGATGGGCGAGGTCGCGGAAATCTATCCGGAAACCGCGCGGCGGCGCGATTTCGTCGTGCAACTCACTGCGATGATGGTGGTGCAGAGCTTCATCACCATGGGCATGTACACGATGCCGGTGCTGGCACCGGAGATCGCGCGCGACATCGGTATTCCCGCCACCAATATCGGTATCTACACCTCCATCGTTTATTCCGTCTGCGTTTTCTCCGCCCTGCTCGGCGGCGGCCTCGTGCCGCGCTTCGGCGCGATGCGCGTCTGCCAGGCATGCCTCGTGCTGCTCGCGATCGGCTTCGCCTTCGCCCTCCGCGGCTCGTTGATCGGGCTGGCGATCTGCGGCCTGGTCTGTGGCCTGGGCAACGCGCCACCAACGGCGGCGAGCTCGCACGTGCTGCTGAAGGCCACGCCGCCGCGCTGGGTCAATCTGGTCTTCTCCATCAAGCAGGCCGGCGTGCCGATCGGCGGCGGGCTGGCCGGTGCGGTGCTGCCGGCCATCGCGCTGGCATTCGGCTGGCGCGGCGGGGTGATGACGATGATCGTGCTCTGCCTGATCACCGCCGCCGCCCTGCAGGTCTGGCGCGCGGAGGTGGACGTCGACCTCGACCGCACCCGGCGCATCGGCTGGCACACCGCGCTGAACCCGTTCCTGCTGGTCTGGCGCAGCGCCGACCTGCGCGCGATCGGCATCGCCTCGGGCATCATGTCGGGCGTGCAGATGGGCCTTCTGGCGATCTATGTGACCTACCTGCACCAGAAGATCGGCCTGCCTCTGACGGTCGCCGGATTCGCGCTGGCCACCGCGCAGATCGCCGGCATCGTCGGGCGCATCCTATGGGGCACGGTCGCCGACAAGACCGGCCGCCCGGTGCTGGTCATGGCCGGCATCGCCGGCGGCGTGGCGCTATGTTCCGTGCTGGTCGGCCAGTTCACCCAGGATTGGCCACTGGCCACGATCCATGTCGTCAGCGCGATATTCGGCTGCCTGGTGCTGGGCTGGAACGGCGTGGTGTTCGCCGAGGTGGCGCGCCTCGCCCCGCCGGGCCGCACGGCGGAGGCCACCGGCGGGATCGTCTGCCTGACCTGCCTAGGCATGGTCTTCATCCCCTCCGCCATCGCCGGCCTGGTACAGGTCAGCGGCAGTTTCGCCCTCGGCTACAAGGCCGCCGCCGCGGCCACCACACTGGTCGCCCTGGATTTCTTCCGCCGCTCGATGCGGCGCGGATTTCGCTGACTTTGCGCCGCCCTGTGCGGTGCGGATTACTCTGAAGGAGAACAATCATGTCCCGCATCCTGACCGTCGCCGCTGCCCAGCTCGGCCCGATCCAGAAAGCCGAACCGCGATCGGTCGCCGTCGAGCGCATGGTCCGGCTGCTGGAGCGCGCGCACAAACGCGGCGTGGAACTGGTGGTGTTCCCCGAGCTGGCGCTGACGACGTTCTTTCCCCGCCATTACCACGACGACATCGCCGAGGCGGATTGCTGGTTCGAAACCACCATGCCATCGAACGAAACCGCCCCATTGTTCGCCGCCGCCAAACGCTATGGCATCGGCTTTCACCTCGGCTACGGCGAGATCGCGCATGAGGCGGACGACACCGGCCTCGTTCGCCAACGCCGTTTCAACACCTCCATCCTGGTCAGCCCTCAGGGAGACATCCTGCTGAAATACCGCAAGGTGCACCTGCCCGGTCACGCCGAATATGATCCGCGCCGCAACGTGCAGCATCTGGAAAAGCGCTATTTCGAGGTGGGCAATCTCGGCTTCCCCGTCATCCGCGCGCCGATGGGCGGACTGGATGGCATCAACATGGGCATGATGATCTGCAATGATCGGCGCTGGCCGGAAGCCTGGCGCGTGCTCGGCCCGCAAAGCGTGGAACTGGTGATGCTCGGCTACAACACGCCCAGCATCAACCAGGAAGCCGGCGGGTTCGAGGCGCATCATTTGCGGGTGTTCCACTCGCATCTGTCGATCCAGGCCGGCGCCTACCAGAACGCCACCTTCGCCGTTGCTACCGCCAAGGCTGGGACGGAGGACGGCTGCGAACTGTTCGGGCATTCCATCATCGTCAATCCGCAGGGCGAGATCGTCGCGCAGGCAACCACCTGGGACGACGAGCTGATCACCGCGGACTGCAACCTCGCGCAGTGCGAGCTGGGCCGGAAAACCATCTTCGCGTTCGAACAGCACCGTCGCCCGGAAGCCTACCGCCGCATCACCGATCAGGTCGGCGCCGTCAATCCGCCGGTATGGTCCGCCAGGGCCGGCGAATAATTCCGTCCTTCGGCACCTGAAATTATCAAGCGGTTCACCTTTGCCCGGCAGTCTGCATCCGACGCCACGGGATCGATTGCTCAACCATCGATGGCCGGGACAAGGCTGCGGCAAAACGCCGCGACGGATACACCGCAGGAGACGGAAATGAACTTGGCTCCCCCGACATCCGCAGGCACGCCGCACCGTGCGATCCAGGCGCCGCCTCCGCCGCCGCCAGTCAAGAAAGCGGACGGGGATGGCGACAACGACGCCAGCAGCACATCCCGATCCACGTCCGCCAACAGCTCCGGGTCGGCAGGAAGTACCGGCTTGGTCGATCTGAAGGTATAGTCAAGATTCAGTCATGCCGGTTCCAGCGTGACGTTCAGGGCGACCCGTCATCACGCCAGTTCGCGACGGGGAAGCTCCAGCCTCGAAAGATCGCCATCAGGCGAAGGAACAGGCAGGCGGCGGCGCCGGCCAGCATCGGGTAGGTCGGATGCACCCCGAGGAGCTGCCCCAGCGA
>CAINEA010000482.1 GCA_903847525.1 uncultured Acetobacteraceae bacterium
CGGCACAGGTCGCGCCCCACTCGCGCGCATCGACATAGGCGGCCCGGAAGGCCAGCAGCGCCGCGAGACAGACGAGAATCGCCGCGGCCGCGGCGGCGTGCCGCCGGATCATTCCGCCATCCAGCTTGCTCCGCATGGGTCGCTGCACCATAAAGCCCGCTCTTTCGCCCAATTTTGTCGATTTACCGCTTGCGCCCACGGATTCCGCTCCATTGACCCAATTATCCACAGTCGGCAAACCCAGCTTCCAGGAACTCATCCTGCGGCTGCACAATTTCTGGTCCCGTCAGGGCTGCGTCATCCTGCAGCCCTACGACGTGGAAATGGGCGCCGGCACCTTCCATCCCGCCACCACCCTGCGCGCCCTCGGCCCGAAACCCTGGCGCGCCGCCTACGTGCAGCCCAGCCGCCGCCCCACCGACGGACGCTACGGCGAGAACCCGAACCGGCTGCAGCACTACTACCAGTATCAGGTGATCATGAAACCGTCGCCGGCCGACGCGCAGGAGCTGCTGCTCGCCAGCTACCGCGAAATCGGCCTCGACCCCCTGCTGCACGATTTCCGCTTTGTCGAGGACGATTGGGAAAGCCCCACCCTCGGCGCCTGGGGCCTGGGCTGGGAGGTCTGGTGCGACGGCATGGAGGTCGGCCAGTTCACCTATTTCCAGCAGGTCGGCGGCATCGCCGTCACCCATCCGAGCTTCGAGATGACCTACGGCCTCGAACGCCTGGCGATGTACGTGCAGAACGTCGAGAATGTTTTCGAACTTGACTTCAACGGAGCTGGCGTCACCTACGGCGACGTGTTTCTGCGGGCAGAGAAAGAGTACAGCGCCTACAATTTTGAGTTTGCCGATACAGACGTTCTTATGCGCCATTTTGCTGACGCTGAAGCTGAATGCCATACGCTGCTCAACAATCAGATGGTGTCTATGGCCCTGCCCGCCTACGACCAGTGCATCAAGGCCAGCCATCTGTTCAACCTGCTCGACGCCCGCGGCGTCATCAGCGTCACCGAACGCGCCAGCTATATCGGCCGCGTTCGCACCCTGGCGAAAGGCTGCTGCGAGGCCTGGCTGGCCGGCGAAACGCCCTCGGGTGAACCGGCCGCCGCCGGGAGTGCCGCGAATGCCTGAATTCTTTCTCGAACTGTTCTCCGAGGAAATCCCCGCGCGCATGCAGGCGCGCGCGGCCGACGACATTGCGCGGCTTGTCACCGAGGCCCTGGCGCTGCTGTCACCCGCCAACCCCCGTAGCTTCTACGGCCCGCGCCGCATCGCCCTGGCGCTGGAAGTCGCCGCCCAGGTGGCGGCCAGTTCCAGCACCGAGCGCGGCCCGCGCGCCAATGCTCCCGAACAGGCGCTGGCCGGCTTCCTGCGCAAGCATGGCGCGACCAAGGACCAGCTGCGCCAGGAAGGCGATTTCTGGGTGCTGGAAAAGGCCAGCGCTGCGATCTCCGCCGCCAACCTGATCGCCACCGCGCTGCCCGCCTTGTTGCGCCGCTTCCCCTGGCAGAAATCGATGCGCTGGGGCGGCACCAGCCAGTTCACCTGGGTCCGCCCGCTGCGCCGCATCACCTGTTTGCTCGATGGCGCAATTGTGCCGTTCGCCCTCGCGGATGGCGCCGACGACGGCCACGGCCTGGCCTCCGGTAACCTGACCGAGGGCCACCGCTTCCTCGCCCCCGGCGCCTTCGCCGTCTCCTCCTGCACCGACTGGCAGGCCAGGCTGCGCGACCACAAGGTTCTGACCGACGCCGCCGAACGCCGGCAGACGATCGCCGATGAGGTCGCCAAGGCGGCCGCCGCGCGTGGTGTAATCGTCGCCGACGATCCCGGCCTGCTCGACGAGGTCGCCGGCCTCGTCGAATGGCCCGTCGTCCTGATCGGCCGCATCGACGCCGCCTACATGGACCTGCCGCCCGAGGTGATGCAGGTCTCGATGCGCGTGAACCAGCGCTACTTCGCCCTGCGCAACCCGGACGGCTCCGCCGCCCCCTGGTTCGCCTTCGCCGCCAATGTGGAAGCGACCGATAGTGGCGCCGCGATCATCGCCGGCAACGAACGCGTTCTGCGCGCCCGCTTCGCCGACGCGCGGCATTTCTGGGACCTGGACCGCAAGGGCCGCCTGGAAGGCCTGGTCCCGAAGCTCGATCACGTCACCTTCCATGCCAAACTCGGAAGCCAGGGCGACCGGGTGCGCCGCCTGGTCC
>CAINEA010000483.1 GCA_903847525.1 uncultured Acetobacteraceae bacterium
CCGATACGCGAAGTACCTGAAGGCGGTGGCCGGGATGACGGTAACGCAGCCGTGGGAAGTCGCGAACGATTCGCTGGTTGTGATCCCGCCGGCACCGCCGCAACCGGTCACCGTTGCAACTTTCACGCGCGCAGGCAAGTACAAAGTGGGAACCGGCCCCGCGCCCGGCGACGTTTGGGTGACCGTGGAGCCACACCTGAAGGAATTCTGCAGCAGCTATCTGGCTGGACACAACCTGGCTGGCCACAACGATACGGACCAGTTGAACGTGCGGCTGGAAGAGCGCCTGGGCCTGCCGCCCGCCGCGGGTTACACAGGCTTCGCAAGGATCCAGCTGGACCCGCCGGCGGCGCAGGCGATCTTCCGTCCCTGTTCCGATCCGTCGACGTCGGCGGCGAAATGCCAGGCCGGGGCGCCGTCGGGGGCGGATCCAAAGTTCACGGCGTGGTTCAACGGCCAGTATTATTCGGCTTACGGATTGCCGCGGCCGAATCTTTACCCGTGGACGGCGCTGGGCTATACGTTCGATTGGGCGGAGAAGGCCAACGGGGAATTTGAGCGAATCGGCGAAAGTGAATTTGTAATCCCGGCGGGGACGCAGATCACCGTGACCGAAATCGTGAGCACGGCTCAATACTGCACAAAGTGAGATGCTCAGGTACTCCCGGGAGCCGCAACTCCGCCTGTATCCGGCGACTGGAACGTAGTTGATCCGCGCGTGGACGGCTTCGACGCGCACTTCCTGTGCGCCGGCCTCGAGCGCAGCGGCGCTGCTCAGCACCGCTGCGTTGGCCGTTACGCCATCAGATCCTGTGCGCAAATCGACGATGTCGGGTTAATAGCAAGGACGGGCCCTGGCAAATGAATGGCCGTTCCTGGTATTGCCTACTTGCCTGCCGCCTTCTTTTGTGCCGCCAGAACGCGCCAATAGACCGCATCGTTGATGTCGAGTTCGACGCGGTAGCCCTCCGGATCAATGTACGGATTCGGACCGCCCGCGGCGATTTTCTTATATTTATCGGCCATCCCGTACATGCCGGGGTGCGAGCCGAGCGGGACGTCGCAGGGAAGCGAGCGCAGCACGCTAAACGTGTGGAGGAAGTCTTCGGCGATGTTCGGATAATCCTTGTTGTTGACCAGCTGCACGCCGGGGTTGACGCCTGCGCTGCCGACGATCACCACATCGTAGATCTTGCCGTTTTCTTCGGCCTTCAGGGTCCATGTGGTGCAGCCCTTCGTGTGGCCGGGCGTGAGGTGCGCGGTGAGCGTGGTGCCGCCGAGCGAGACCTGTTCGCCATCGTGCAGGATGCGGTCGATCGGGTGCGCCTTGCCGCCCGGCTTCATCGCCTGAAGCGCGGGAACGTCCTCGGCCATCGCCATGACTGCGGCTCCGCTCAGTTCCTTGATCATGGCGTCGCCTTCCATGTGGTCGCCGTGGGCGTGGCTGCCGAGCAGGATTTTGATGTCGCTCATCTTGAAGCCGAGCTTCTCGACGGAAGCCTTGATCACCGGCACGGTGACTTCGTAGTCGCTGTTGATAAGGATCAGGCCAGCTGGGGTGCTGATGAGGAAGGTGCCCAGTGCCTGCGGGCCGACGAAGTAGATGTTGCCGATGATTTTGTGGGCCGGGAACGGATTATTGGTCGTGTCGCGGGGGCCGAGATTGCGGGCGATGAGGATCGAATCCTGGCGCAGGCCGAGCTGCGCGGCGGTGCCGAGCTGGCC
>CAINEA010000484.1 GCA_903847525.1 uncultured Acetobacteraceae bacterium
ACTGGCAGGCCGCATGTATCGCGGATTCGACCCTGTCCGCGGCGTCTTCGCTGTCCGCCGCAATCGTCATCCAGATCTCGCAAATATCGGCATCGGCGAGTTGCGTAAGAACCTATTCGTTCATCGGCAGACGGGCTGCCGGGATTCACGCTGCCTGCGCCACTCGTCTTTGAAAGCCTGCATCTCACGGCGGGCGCGGGGAGCGTCGATCGTTTGTCCCTGCTCAGCCTGCCGGAGTCCCTCTTCAATGTGGCCCCGGGCTGCCCGCAATTCGGCCTCGGACCAGTCGTCCGTGACATCGAAAAATCGCGTTTCGTCGACGAGGTAACGAGTGAGCACGTCCGCTGCGAATTGATCGGTGCACAAGCCGTGACGGGCCGCCGAAATGTTGAGTTTCGATTCAAGCTCGGGGGATAGATGGAGTTCCATGACTTTGGTTCCTCAGCTACCAGATTAAGCGATGCGGGCCGAACGCGAGTCAAGGAGCAGGCGCAGGTAGTCGAGAAACTCCGGCGCGACATCGTTTCCCGCCGGCGAGATCCAGTCCGCGGGTAACGCCCGTTCCATCCCGGCCACGCTTTCAAGCGCCGTCGTGAAAGTCGCCCCGTCTGCCCGCAGCGCAACCATGACGTCGGTCTCACCACGAACCGCCGCAGCCACTGCCGCACCGCCGCAGCGATACGACTCCTCCCGGTCCCGAACCATCGCGAACGTGCTGGTGGAACGTCCGATCAAACCCGGCTTATCCGCCCGAACCCGCACCCCAAGCCGTGCGCTGATTCCCTTCGCGATCATGTGGCCCACATTGGTAGCCAGCCCGTGATCTACATCCGCGCCAAACGGCTGCCCGGCCTCGTCCAGTTGTCCCTCGCAGACCACAACCACCGCCCGGTTCAGCCGCCGGAAGACGGCCTCCGTATCCGCCGCGATACGATCGAGCCCAACCCGGCGTTCCGGGAAGTAGATCAAATGAGGAGCATCGTCCGCTGCCGATCGCGCAAACGCCGCAGCGGCCGCGATCCAGCCGACGTTTCGCCCCAGCGTTTCCAGCACCGCAATGCGGCCCGGCAGTGACCGGTTATCAATCCCGGAATCGCGCGCGGCGTGCACGAAAAAGCTCGCCGTGGACGCGTAACCGGGCGTGTGGTGGGTGATGTGCAGATCGTTGTCGATGGTTTTGGGAATCCCGATAACCTGGAGCTCGTACCCTACAGCGCGGGCATGCCGTGAAATAGCCAGCGCCGCCGCCATCGAGCCGTTCCCGCCCGTGAAGAACATGAGCCGGATATCGCGGCGGCGGAACTCATCAATCACGAGATCCCGCTCCGCATCGCTCAACCGCCTCCGGCTGGATCCGAGAGCAGAACCCGACAAATCCCGGCAGGGGCCCACCTGACGGAGGTCGACCAGATCGCCACCCAACAGCCCCTCGACCCCAAACCGCGCTCCCCAGATAGCCGTCCGCTGCCCCTCCCACGCCGCACTCACCCCGGCCAGACCCGCATTCAGAACGGCAGTCGGGCCTCCGCTGTGAACCACAACGGCATTCGGCAAACTGGACAGCAGGCTGGACCCCATTGACTTAGTATCCTGAATAACTACATGCAGGAAAACACGGATAAGCCTTCAACGGGCCTCACCCCCCACCCCACACGGGTGCCCACCGCCCTTTTCGGCGCGACCATCGTTTTGAGTGCCTTCCTGCTGTTTCAAGTGCAGCCCCTGATCGCCAAGCTGATTCTGCCCTGGTTTGGCGGTTCCGCGGCCGTCTGGACCAGTTGCATGCTGTTCTTCCAGATCGCCCTGCTCGGCGGCTACGGCTACGCGCACTGGCTCAACCGGCAGGATGGCAAACGCCAGACCATGATCCATGCCGGCCTGCTTGCGGTCAGCTTCCTCTCCCTGCCGATCGTTCCGTCTCTCTGGTGGAAGCCCGTGGAAGCCGGCGATCCCCTGCTCCGCATCCTTGGCCTGCTCGCGGTGACGGTCGGTCTGCCCTACTTTCTCCTCTCCTCGACCAGTCCCCTGCTCCAGACATGGTATTCGCGGTCCAATGGCGGCGCGATGCCGTACCGGTTGTTCGCCCTTTCGAACCTCGGCTCGATGGCCGGCCTGCTGACCTACCCGATTTTGGTGGAACCGAACCTGACCAACAAGGCGCAGGCGTGGATGTGGTCCAGCGCTTACGCACTGTTCGCCATCGTGTGCGGAACCGTCGCATACCTGTCACGCGGGACGGGCGTTCAGCACGTCGCGGCGAAAGCCGAAATCAGCGGCGCGCCTCCCACTGCGGCGGAACGCGCCCTCTGGATGGGCCTCGCGGCCGCGGCATCGGCACTCCTGCTTGCCGTGACGAACCACGTCACCCAAAACGTCGCGCCGATCCCGTTCCTCTGGGTCGCGCCGCTGAGCCTGTATTTGCTTAGTTTTATCCTTTGCTTTGACAGCGACCGCTGGTATGTCCGGAAACTATTTACCGGTCTCGCTGCGGTTGCTCTTCCAGGGATGGCCTGGGCCATCGTAAACGGGTCGGAAATGCCCAATCTCAGGGTGGCGATCGGATTCTTCTGCGTCGCGATCTTCATCCTGTTCATGGTCTGCCATGGGGAACTGGCGCGGCGGCGTCCCGCACCCGCGTATCTGACTTCGTTTTACCTGATGGTCTCGCTGGGCGGCGCAATCGGCGGCCTGCTGATCGGCTTCGCGGCACCGTACCTTCTGAATGCCGTTTACGACCTCCAGGTGATCGTCACCGCCACCGCCCTGCTGTTTGTCTACATGCTGTGGAAGGCTCGCGGAGGAGCTGTTACCGAAGGGCAGCCCGACAACCACAAACCCTTCTATGTCGCCTCGATCGGTCTGGTAGCCCTCTACATCGGCGGCCGGTTTCTCGCCGCCGCCAGCTTCGGCGCGCAGAAATTCCTTGAGAGCGCTTACGACGCGCCGTTTCTCTACGGCGTAGCTGGCACCATCGCAGCGTATCTGATCTGGACGGGCATGAAATCTGCTGCCCCTGTCTCCGGGGCCGCATTCGCCCGTTTCGCTCTCGCGGTCGGCATGACCTGCGCGATCGGCACCTACCTCGCGAAGGACACATGGCACATGATGAGCGGTTCACGCGTCCTCGCGCGCAACTTCTACGGCTCCCTGCAGGTGTTCGATTCAGCCACCGACGGCAATCAGGGGAACGTGCGCGTGCTGCGCCACGGCACCATCGACCACGGCGAGCAGTTCCTCCGCAAGGAGAACGAGCGCCGCCCCACAACTTACTTCACCGCACCCTCAGGCATCGGCCGGGCCGTTCTGGGAGTGGGCGCACAGGGGCCGATCAAAGTGGGAATCATCGGTCTCGGCGCGGGTTCGATCGCCGCCTACTGCAGGGCGGGCGATGAGTACCGCTACTACG
>CAINEA010000485.1 GCA_903847525.1 uncultured Acetobacteraceae bacterium
CCATCCAGGCCACCGCCGCGGCTGCGATCAGCCCCTGTTTCACCCGTCTCATGCCTGTTATTCCTTTCAAAACCCATCCAACCCGCATCCACGCGAGGGCAACTCAGAATTTGGCAGATGCGACAGCCCGGGCGGAAGAATGACAGAGTCATTGCGTAAAGATCGTTAACACAGGTTAAGTTTCATTAGATTCTTTGTTTCTTGGCTCCTATTTCCAAACCACAAGTTTTTGTGATCTTTCAAACAAACCTCCCATGCGATTGACGACTTCCATGCCATTACAACTGCCGGCTGTCGCGAATTTTCAGAGAAAGAACGGGAAAAAACAAACCCATCGATCGGCACAACCGCACGGATCAGGCTACCCGTGCCACCGATAATCTTCAGAGGCAGGGCTATAAGTCAAAACCTTCCGTTGCCGATTGATGCTCCAGGTTGCGTATCCTTGGGCCGAAGCGGCAGGGAGGTTTTGCATATTCCGCAACATCACCTACGCCAAGAACGTAGCCATCATCCACCCGCGTTTCATCGGGCAAGGGTAATTGCAAACTGAACCCTTTCGGACCATTCGCAAGGCATTGCATTTTATGATTTATGTCGAGGCCTATGGAGCTCCGTTTCGTTCTATCATTACGTAGGTAGGAGATCGCGGCGGGTAGCACCGCATCCACCATCCGCAGCGCTTTCAGGCCAGTGCGATCGGAAAATGCGAGTTCCGGCGACGGACACTTGTCGACGCCCGAATATTTCTGTAAAACCAGAAATATGGAATCGTCGGACGCCGCCATCGCCTTCGGGGCGCTTTCTCAGGAAACCCGGCTGGACCTGCTGCGCCTGCTGCTCGCCGAGGGAGCGAAGGGCCTACCGGCCGGCGACCTTGGCGCGCGCATCGGCGTGCCGCCGTCCACGTTATCTTTTCATTTGGCCGCGTTGGAGCGGGCGGGACTGACGCAGTCCACCCGGCAGGGCCGGCATATCGTGCATGCCGTTCGCATCGCCGGGCTGCGAGGTCTGCTCGGGTTCCTGACCGAAACCTGCTGCGGCGGCCAACCGGAATTGTGCGGCGACCTTGCGCGACTGCTTCCCCCCTTCCCCGATGAGGACACGAAAATGACCCCGGCCTTCAACGTGCTGTTCCTGTGCACGCACAACTCGGCCCGCTCGATCCTGGCAGAAGCTATTATGAACAAAATCGGCGATGGCCGCTTCCATGCCTATTCCGCCGGTTCAGATCCGGCGGCCGCGCCCAATCCCGAGGTGATCGCCAAGCTGCATGCCTTCGGCCACGAGACCGGCGGGCTGCAGAGCAAGTCCTGGGACGAATTCACCGGCAGCAGCGCACCGCGGATGGATTTTGTCATCACGCTCTGCGACATGCTGGAAGAAGGTGCATGCCCGGATTTCGGCACGGTGCCGGTCACCGCCGCCTGGCCGTTACCCGATCCCGCCAAGTTCACCGGCAGCGCCGTCGAACGCTCGGCCCTGCTCAATGAACTCTACGCCAGCCTGAACCGGCGAATCGGCATCTTCGCCAACCTGCCCTTTGCCTCGGTCGACCGCCTCGCGATCAAGACACGCTTGGACGAGATCGGCGGGACAAATCCGGTGCCGGCTCGGGCACGCTGATCATGCGCGTCGGCATCAATGGGATGGGACGCATCGGGCGGCTGGCGCTGCGCGCGGCGATGGGCGGCGTCTTGCGCGGCGCGGATGATCCGCGGGCCGGCAATCGGCTGGACATCGTGCATGTCAACGAACTGCGGGGCGGCGCCGCCACTACGGCCCATTTGCTGGAATTCGACAGCGTGCATGGGCGCTGGCGCGAAAGCTTCGGTGTGGAGGACGATCGCGCCATCCTGGTCGGCAACCGGAGGATCGGCTTCAGTGCCGAACCCGCGCCGGACGGTGTCGCCTGGGGCGATCTCGGCTGCGACATCGTGCTGGAATGCACGGGCAAGTTCCTGCAATCCGAGCAACTGGAAGGCTATTTCGCCAAAGGGGTGAAGCGGGTGGTCGTGGCGGCGCCGGTAAAGGAGGTGGGCGCGCTGAACATCGTCGTCGGCGTGAACGACCATCTGTACGACCCCGACAGCCATCATCTTCTGACGGCGGCTTCCTGCACCACGAACTGCCTCGCACCGGTGGTGAAGGTGCTGCAAGAGGCGATCGGCATCCGCCACGGGCAGATCACCACGATCCACGATCCGACCAACACCAATGTGGTGACCGACGCGCCGCACAAGGACCTTCGGCGTGCCCGCTCGGCGATGCTGTCGCTGCAGCCGACAACGACCGGCAGCGCGACGGCGATCGCGCTGATCTACCCGGAGCTGAAAGGCAAGCTGAACGGCCACGCGGTGCGCGCGCCGGTGCTGAACGCCAGCCTGACGGATTGCGTGTTCGAGATGAATCGCCGGGTGAGCGAAGCGGAGGTCAACGAATTGTTCCGCGCCGCCGCCGCTGGTCCGCTGGCCGGCATTCTTGGCTTCGAGACCCGGCCGCTGGTCTCGGCGGATTATGTGAACGACCCGCGCAGCTCAATCGTCGATGGGCCGAGCACGCTGGTTACCGACGAGACGATGCTCAAGGTCTATGCCTGGTACGACAATGAAGTGGGGTATGCCTGCCGCATGGTGGACCTTGCCAGCATCGTCCGGCAAAGGGGCGTGTGATGTCCGGTTTGCGCAACTACGCGGTCGTGACCGCCAGTTATTGGAGCTTCACGCTGACCGACGGCGCGTTGCGCATGCTGGTGCTGCTGCATTTCTACAGCCTGGGCTACACGCCGTTCATGCTGGCGTTCCTGTTCCTGCTGTACGAGACGGCCGGCATCTTCGCCAACCTCGGCGGTGGCTGGCTGGCGGCGCGGTTCGGCATTCCGCGCATGCTTATGACGGGTCTGTCGTTGCAGATCGCCGGGCTGGCGATGCTGTCGGCGCTGGATCCGGCCTGGAGCGCCGGAGCATCGATCGCCTGGGTGGTGGCGGCACAGGGGGTCGCGGGCGTGGCCAAGGACCTGACCAAGACCGCGTCGAAATCCGCCATCAAGGCGACGTCCGAGGGCGGCGCCGGACAGTTGTTCCGCTGGGTTGCCTGGTTCACCGGATCGAAGAACGCGATGAAGGGCGTGGGGTTCTTCGCCGGCGGGTTGCTGCTGGAAACAGTGGGTTTTCGCGGCGCGCTGTGGGCGATGATGGCGCTGCTCGCCGCCGTGCTGGTTTGCGTGGCGTTCAGCCTGCCGCGCCAGCTAGGCCGCGCCAAGGCATCCCAGTCGCTGAAGGAGTTCTTCGCCAAGTCCCGCAGCATCAACCTGATGGCGGCAGCCCGGGTGTTCCTGTTCGGCTCGCGCGACGTGTGGTTCGTGGTCGGGCTGCCGGTGTTTCTCTACAGCCAGGGCTGGCGCTACATGGAGGTGGCGGGCTTCATCGCCAGCTGGACGATCGGCTACGGGCTGGTGCAGGCGGCCGCACCCAGCGTGATCCGCCGCAGCGCGGACGGGCTGTCGCGCGAAGTGCCGGAGGCACGGCTGTGGGGGGCGGCGCTGACCGCCATTCCGCTGGTGCTGGCTCTGCTTCTCGGGCATGACCAGATGGCGCGACTGGACCTTGTGGTGGTTTTCGGACTTTGCGCCTTCGGTTTCGCCTTCGCGGTGATTTCCTCGCTGCATTCCTACCTGATCCTGGCCTATGCCGGTTCCGCCAAGGCGGCCGAGGATGTCGGCTTCTATTATGCCGCCAACGCGGCGGGTCGGCTGATGGGTATCCTGCTGTCTGGCGCGCTGGCGCAGGCCGGCGGGCTGGCGGCGTGCCTGTGGGCGTCGGCAGTGATGCTGGCGCTATGCCTCGGGGTGACGTTCCTGCTACCCACCGAGTCCGCGCCGCGGCGCCTGCCCGCGTAACCGCGGCTTCCCTTCACTTTCGACGGATCTGACCATGGAAACTGCGATCGCGCCCCCGCGGAAGCCCGCCGCGCTTGGCCTGTTCGAGCGCTACCTGACGCTATGGGTGGCACTGTGCATCGTCGCCGGCATCGCGCTGGGCAGCTGGATCCCGACGCCGTTCAAGGCGCTCGGTTCGATGAGCGTTGCGAACGTGAACCTGCCGGTTGCCGTGCTGATCTGGCTGATGATCGTGCCGATGCTGCTGCGGGTGGATTTCGGCGCCATCGGCACGGTGGCGACGCATTGGCGCGGCATTCTGGTCACGCTGGGGATCAACTGGCTGGTCAAGCCGTTCTCGATGGCGCTGCTCGGCTGGATCTTCATCCGCTGGCTGTTCGCCGCCTATCTGCCGGCCGACCAGATCGACAGCTACATCGCCGGGCTGATCCTGCTGGCGGCCGCACCCTGCACCGCGATGGTGTTCGTCTGGTCCAATCTGTCGGACGGCGACGCGAACTTCACCCTCAGCCAGGTGGCGCTGAACGATGCGATCATGATCGTCGCCTTCGCGCCCCTCGTTGGCCTGCTGCTCGGGCTGTCGGCGATCAGCGTGCCGTGGGAGACGC
>CAINEA010000486.1 GCA_903847525.1 uncultured Acetobacteraceae bacterium
CCTCGAACACCGTGATCGGCGCGCCGTCGTTCACCCGTTCGATATGCTCCAGCGCATCGGCCAGGGCCGCGTCGGAAACCAGTTCGCCGGCGATGCGGATGCGCTCGTTGAAGCGGACCAGATGTGGGGAGGTATAGACATGCACACGCAGCCCGGCCGCCTCGCCGATCGCGCGCAGGAAGGCGCATGTGCTGCCCTTGCCGTTGGTGCCGGCGACATGGATGATCGGCGGCAGGCGCTGTTCGGGATGCCCCAGTTTCGCCAGCAACGACAGAAGCCGGTCCAGACTTAGGTCAATCAGCCTGGGATGCAGCCCGTGGAGCCGGGCGACGATACCTTCTACGCGACTACTCGCGATGCCCTCTACTCGGGAACTCACGCTGCCTTCGGTGCCTCGGAATGCTCCTTCACGCGGAGCAGGCCGATCACCCGCGCCAGGGTGATGCGCATCTCGTCGCGCTTGACCACCATGTCGACGATCCCGTGCTTGTGCAGATATTCCGCCCGCTGGAAGCCTTCCGGCAATGTCTCGCGCACCGTCTGTTCGATCACCCGCGCGCCGGCGAAGCCGATCAGCGCCTGCGGCTCGGCGATGTGGATGTCGCCCAGCATGGCGAAACTCGCGGTAACGCCGCCGGTGGTGGGATCGGTCAGCACGACGATGAAGGGCAGGCCGGCATCCTTGACCAGCCGTGTGGCGATCACGCTGCGTGGCATCTGCATCAGGCTGATCGTGCCTTCCTGCATGCGCGCGCCGCCGGATGCGGTGAACACGATCAGCGGCGCGTCCTGCAGCACCGCGAGCCGCGCGGCGGCGACCAGCGCCTCGCCCACGCCCGCGCCCATCGATCCGCCCATGAATTCGAACGCCATCGCCGCGACCACCGCCTTCTGCCCCTCGATGGCTCCGGAGGCGACCAGGATGGCGTCGTCCATGTGGGTTTTGTCGCGGGCTTCCTTCAGCCGGTCCACGTAGCGCTTGGAATCGCGGAACTTCAACGGATCGGCCGGCACCTTGGGCAGTTCGATGCGGGTGAAACCTTCATCCAGCGTCCACTTCAGCCGCTCGGTGGCGGTGGCGCGCATGTGGTGGCCGCACTGGCTGCACACTTTGTGGGTGGTTTCCAGGTCCAGGTGGAAGATCATCTGCTGGCAGCTCGGGCATTGGTGCCAGAGATTGTCCGGCACCTCCCGCGAGGCGAATAGGGTGCGGATTTTCGGGCGGAGTACCTCGGTTAGCCAGCTCATGTTCTAGACTCCGTTGGTGCGTGCGTTGCGCACGCCCTCGGCCAGGCTGCGCACCTGGTCCAACACCCGGCGGACCGCTTCGGGTTTGGCGCGGCCCTGCTCGTCCAGGTTGGCAAACAGCGTGTCGATCAGCGCGGAGGCGACCACTGCGGCGTCCCCGCTGCGCACCGCCTCAGCGGCCTGTTCGGGCGTGCGCACGCCGAAGCCCACCGCGATCGGCAGATCGGTCACACGCCGAATGCGCGGCATGGCAGCGGCGAGCTCTGCGCCGCTGGCGGTGCGGGTGCCAGTGATGCCGGTGATGGAAACGTAATAGACGAAACCGGAACTGCCATTCAGCACCAGCGGCATGCGCTGGTCGTCGGTGGTGGGTGCCACGAGGCGGATGATGTCGATCCCGTTGGCGGCTGCGTGGGGTGCCAG
This sequence comes from uncultured Acetobacteraceae bacterium, assembly GCA_903847525.1. Taxonomy (GTDB): domain Bacteria; phylum Pseudomonadota; class Alphaproteobacteria; order Acetobacterales; family Acetobacteraceae; genus PALSA-911. The sequence goes on from CAINEA010000486.1 coordinate 1,672, forward strand.
TAGGTCGGCCTCCTCGGTCGGCAGGTCCACCACGATCAACCCGTCTACGCCGGACACGGCGGCATCGATGCAGAAGCGTTGCGGGCCGTAGGACAGGATCGGGTTGAGGTAACCCATCAGCACGATCGGGGTGGCGTTATCCTCGGTGCGGAAATCGCGCACCATCGCCAGCGTACGCGCCACCGTGGCGCCAGCGCGAAGCGCACGTAGGCCGGCGGCCTGGATGATCGGGCCGTCCGCCATCGGGTCGGTGAACGGCATGCCGATCTCGATCAGATCGGCGCCCGCGCCGGGCATGCCGCGCAGGATGGCCATGGAGGTGGCGGGGTCGGGGTCCCAGGCCTCGAGGAACGGGATCAGCGCGCCACGGTTCTGGGCGCGCAGTTTGGCGAAACGGGCGGCAATGCGACTCATGCTATCGGTCCGATCACATCGTGAAGCCGAGATGGTCGGCAACCGTGAAGATGTCCTTGTCGCCGCGGCCGCACAGATTCATCAGGATGATCTGTTCCTTGTCCATTTCCGGTGCGATCTTGGCCACGTGCGCGAGGGCATGCGCGGGTTCCAGGGCGGGAATGATGCCCTCGGTGCTGGTGCAGAGCTTGAACGCTTCCAGCGCCTCGTTATCAGTTGCGGCGACGTATTCGACGCGGCTGATATCGTGCAGCCAAGCGTGTTCCGGACCGATGCCGGGGTAGTCTAGGCCGGCGGAGATCGAGTGGGCTTCCTCGATCTGGCCATCCTCGTTTTGCAGCAGGTAGGTGCGATTGCCGTGCAGCACGCCCGGGCGGCCGCGCAACAGGCTGGCGGCGTGCTCGTGCGTATCGAGGCCGTGCCCGGCCGCCTCGACGCCGATCAGGCGCACCGAGGGATCGTCGAGGAAGGCATGGAACAGGCCCATGGCGTTGGAGCCGCCACCGATACAGGCGACCGCCACATCGGGCAGACGCCCCTCGGCTGCCTGCATCTGCTGCTTGGCTTCCTCGCCGATCACCGACTGGAAGTCGCGCACCATCATCGGATACGGGTGCGGGCCGGCTACGGTGCCGATCAGGTAATAAGTGTTGGAGACGTTCGCCACCCAGTCGCGCAACGCGTCGTTCATCGCGTCCTTCAAGGTGCCGGCGCCGGAGGTGACCGGCACGATCTCGGCGCCGAGCAGCTTCATGCGGAAGACGTTGGGCTTTTGCCGCTCCACGTCGGTCGCGCCCATGTAGATGGTGCAGGGCAGGCCAAAGAGCGCGCACATGGTGGCGGTTGCGACGCCGTGCTGGCCGGCGCCGGTTTCCGCGATGATGCGGGTCTTGCCCATGCGCTTGGCCAGAAGGATCTGGCCCATGCAG
>CAINEA010000487.1 GCA_903847525.1 uncultured Acetobacteraceae bacterium
ACCGATTCCGCCCGACGGATCACGCCAGACCAGCAGCACGGCCAGCAGGACCGACGCCAACCCGAAGCACCAGGGCAGCAACTCGATCATCGACATCACCGGCCGCCAGCCGCGCAGCGTGATCGTGGTGATCGCGAAGGACAGTGCCGCCAGCAGCAGGAATCCATGGCCGATCAGCACTTTCCGGCTGTCCCAGTCGATCGACCACGGCCCCATCAGCACAACGACCCCGGCCAGCCCCAGCAAGGCGGCGATCCAGCGTCCCAGTGGAATACGTTCATGCAGAACGAGCAGCGACATCGGCACCACGAAGATCGTCGTGGTGTTGGCCAGGATCGCCGTTCGACCGGCCGAGATCCAATCCACCGCCAGATGCGCGAATGCGAAAAAGGCGGCCAGCGACAGCACGCCGACCGTCAGCAAGGCCGGCAGATCGGCCCGCTGCGGTATCCGAACCCGGTAGCGCAGCAGCACGACCAGCGTGACGGTGACCAGCGACAGCACCGCCCTGCCCTCCGCGAACCACAGCGGCGACGTGCCATGCTGCAACGCGTATTTCGCCGCGGGCCAGGCGGAGCTCAGCAGCACCACCGACAGGCCAAGCTGCAGCAATCCCGTGCGCGAAACACCGCCTGCAGGGATCGCTGCCGCACTCACGGTCAGTCGGCGACCTTCAGCATGATCTTGCCGATATGTGTGCTGCTCTCCATCAGCGCGTGCGCCGCCGCGGCCTCGGCCAACGGAAACACCTTATGGATCACCGGTCCGGCACGCCCGGCCGACAGCACCGGCCAGACCTTGGCGCGCAGTTCGGCGGCGATTTCGCCCTTCTGCGCGGTGGTGCGTGGCCGCATGGTGGACCCGGTGACGATTAGCCGCTTCACCATGATCGGCAGCAGGTCGAAATTCTCCACTCGCGATCCCTGCAGGAAAGCAATCAGCACCAGCCGCCCGTCCATCGCCAGCGAGCGGATGTTGCGGGTGGCATAGGGCGCCCCGACCATGTCCAGCACCACGTTCACGCCGCGCCCGTCGGTGAGGCTTTTGATCTCCTCGGCGAAATCCGCGTCGCGGTAGTTGATGCCGGCCGTCGCACCCAGCTTCACGCAGGCGGCGTTCTTCTCGTCCGATCCGGCGGTGACATACACGGTCGCGCCGATCTCCTTGGCCAACTGGATCGCCGTCACGCCGATCCCGCTACTGCCGCCGTGGATCAGCACGCTTTCGCCGGCCTTCAGCTTTCCGGCCATGAACAGATTGGCCCAGACGGTAAAATAGGTCTCCGGCAGGGCGGCCGCGCGCAACGCGTCGTAGCCGACCGGCCACGGCAGGGTCTGCGCTTCCGGTGCGGCGACATATTCCGCATACGCGCCGCCGTTGGTCAGCGCGCAGACTTTGTCCCCCACCTTGTAGGCCGTCACCGCCGCACCGGTGGCAACCACCTCGCCGGCGGCTTCCAGGCCGATGATCTGGCTGGCACCGGGCGGGACCGGATACTGGCCGAGACGCTGCAGCACGTCCGGTCGGTTCACGCCCACCGCCTGCACGCGGATCAGCACCTCGTCGGGTTTCGGCTGCGGCACTGGGCCGACCACCAGCTTCAGGATCTCCGGTGCGCCGGACTTGGCGCCGTCCGGACCCTCGGCGGCGATGTGCTTCATGGTCAATGGCAAATTCATCGTGGTTACTCCCCTTGCTGATGCGGGCTCCTACGTCGAAACTCCGCGCCGGAACAGATGGCGTCAAGCCGAAGCGCCGCGCTGACAAAGGAAAACCAAAGATGGCTCCGATCCCCCCGCTTGATCTCAATCCACCTGCCGGCACGCGCATCCTGATCACCGGTGGTGCCTTCGGCATCGGCCGCGCTGTGGCGGAAGCCTACGCGGCGCGCGGTGCGCGCGTGTGCATCCTGGATCGCACGGCGGTGAAGGACGCGCCCGAGGACTGGCTGTGCATCAAGGGCTCGGCGGCGGATGCCGACGACACCGAGGCCGCCTTCGCCGCGACGGAGCAGCGCTGGGGCGGCGTGGATGTCGCGATGGCCAATGCCGGCATGTCCATGAACAAGCCCACGCTGGAACTGACCGAGGACGAGTGGCGCCGCACGCTCGACCTTAACCTGACCGGCGTGTTCTTCACCTGCCAGGCAGCCGGACGGCGGATGGTGCCGCAGGGCAGCGGGCTGATTCTGGTGACCAGTTCGGTCTACGGCCTGACCGCCGGCTCCAACCGCTCCGCCTACACCGCGACCAAGGCCGGCGTCGCCAATTTGGTCCGTACGCTCGCGATCGAATGGGGCCGCCACGGCGTGCGGGTGAACGCGATCTCGCCTGGGTATATCGAGACCGACATGATGCTGGCGCAGGTCCAGCGCGGCCAGTATTCGCTCGACAAGGTTCGCGCCCGCACCCCGATGCCCCGGCTCGGCAAACCGGCCGATATCGGCGCGATGGCGGCCTTCCTCGGCTCGCCCGGCGCTTCCTGGATCAACGGCGCGGTCATTCCGGTCGATGGCGGCTGGATGGCCAATGGCGGGCCGGAATA
>CAINEA010000488.1 GCA_903847525.1 uncultured Acetobacteraceae bacterium
AATTTCAATATCCGTAAATAAGGACGGAAATAAAGGCTTAAACGTCGCTAATAAATTACCAATTCGGTCCATAAGAATCTCCATAAGGGCTGACTTATATTTAGCAAATCCCATATCCACACCCAAGTCGAATAGCGCAAAAGAATTTCTCTCGGTCCGTGGGATCGAGTTCCAATCGGTCAATGTGCTGGAAGACAAGGATGCCCCGGAACAGCTGCGCCGCTTCGGCGCGCGCTCCCTGCCCGTGGTCTCGCGCGGTGACAAATTCGTCATCGCCCAGGTCATCAGCGATGTCGTGCAATTCCTCGGCCTCGATGACGATACTAGGCCGCAACTCACGCCCGCCGAGCTCAGCGCCCGCTACGATCACGTCCTGCAAACCGCCATCCGCCTGACCCGGCAGATGCCGGCGGACTGCCTCACCCGCGAATTGCCGAACCGGCCCCGCTCCTGGCGCGTGCTGATGCACCACGTCTTCCAGATCCCGGTCTCCTTCCTCGACATGGAAGACACCGGCCAGCCGCTCTCCAGCGAAACCATGCTCGCCCCGCCGCCGGACGACATGCAGACCACCGAACAGATCGCCGCCTTCGGCGCACAGATCCGCAACCGCTTCGCCGCCTGGTGGCAACGCGCCCAGGCCGAGAATTTCAACGGCCGCGTGCCCACCTATTTCGGCGGCACCTCGCGCCACGAAATGCTGGAACGAACCGTCTGGCACTCCACCCAGCACGTCCGCCAGGTCGCCTCCCTGCTGGAAAAAGCCGGCATCGAACCTGACCACGCCCTCACCGCCGCGGACATAAAAGGCCTGCCACTCACCGAGAAGGTCTGGGACGAACCCTGAGGCCGGCTCACCGCGGTCGCACCAGATAATCCGCCTGCCGTCCCGGCGATGTCTCCTGCAGCAGCGCAAGATCGTAGCCAAGATCGGCGAAGAACGCCTGGCAGTCCGCCAGCGCTGTACCATGATGTCCGCCCAGATCGCGTTCCCAATCGAACAGGATCAGCGGGCGGCAGCGCCGGATGGTGGCAATCGCCCCGCCCGGTTCAGGTCTTGTCGTTCTTCCCGAATGGCTGCGTCATGAATCCGGTGAACAGCTTCTGCAGTTGCTCCGCACCCTGCGGCATCACCGTGAACCATGTTTTCAGCATCGCTTCCGGCGACAGCGCATCCACGGCGCTCACCATTTGCTGCTCCAACTTGGCAAGCACCGCGGCCTGCATCGGCTTGACATCGGGCAGCCCCAGGAACTGACGGGCCTCGTCCGGAGTGCAGTCCACATCAACCGTGATCTTCATCCCATCCCCTCCCCGACTGCCAGCGCCAAGCGACCGAATCAAGATAGCAGCTTTCCGGCCCGCAGGCCCGCCCGATCAGCCATGGTGCTCGGCCGGCGCTCCTGAACCCGGCTTCTTCTTGCCCTTGCGTTCATCCAGCCGCTGCAGCACCACGAAGAACGACGGCACGAACAGCACCGCCAGGCAGGTGGAGGCGATCATGCCGCTGAACACCGACAGCCCCAGCGAGATGCGTGCGTTGGCGCCCGCGCCCGTCGCCAGCACCAGCGGCAACACGCCGAGAATGAAGGCGAAAGACGTCATCAGGATCGGCCGCAGGCGCAGGCGGCAGGCTTCCAGCACCGCCTCGACGCGGGGCTTGCCCTCTTCCTCCTGCTGCTTGGCGAATTCGACGATCAGGATCGCGTTCTTGGCCGCCAATCCGACCAGCACGATGAAGCCGATTTGGGTCAGCACATTCACATCCTGCCCGAGCAGCCTGACGCCGAGGCTGGCCGCCAGCAGGCACATCGGCACGATCAGCAGGATCGAGAGCGGCAGCGACCAGCTGCCATATTGCGCGGCCAGCACCAGATAGACGAACAGGACGCAGAGCGGGAAGATATAAAGCCCGGCATTGCCCGAGGTGGTCTGCTGATAGGACAGGTCG
>CAINEA010000489.1 GCA_903847525.1 uncultured Acetobacteraceae bacterium
CTGCACAGCCCCGGACCCCGGTCACAGGCATGGCGTGCGATATTGGCCAGGGCCGCGATGAAGCGGGAATCGCTGTTTTGCGCGGGCACCCGAAAATACCCCGGGACGCCCGCCTTATCGGCAACCTCCCGATATTCGATATCCAGCTCCACCAGGGTTTCCGAATGATCGGACACGAACGCGATCGGTACCACCAGTACAGCGACCTTCTCGCGTGCCGCGCGCTCAATTTCCTCTTCGATCGAGGGACTGATCCATTTCTGCGGCGTCGCGCGGGACTGATAGCAAATCGCGTGGTCGATGCCGGATGAATCCCACGCGCCCAGCACGGCAGCGACCGTCTGCTCGATCTGATGCTGGTACGGATCCCCGGATTTGACGATGATTTCCGGTAGACCGTGGGCGGAGAACAGAATCCGCAGCGGAATGGCCGGATCGAGTTCAGCCCTTGCCTTGGCATAGTACTCCGCCACGATCGCTGCGGTGGCAGCGGCGTATCCGGGGTCGTCGAACCAACAACACAAGGTTGTGACATCCGCCACCAGGCCGGTCTTGGCCGCGGCCTGTTGCCAGTCCGCGATCGAACTCCCGGACGTGGTCGTGGAAAATTGCGGGTAGAGCGGCAGCAATAGAACCCTGTCCGGCTTCCAGTCGCGGACCTCCTGCGTCACCTCGGCGCTGAAGGGATGCCAATAGCGCATCGCCACGAAGCATTTCACGTCGAGATCGGGCAACGCCTGTTCAAGGGCGCGTGCCTGTTCGAGGGTGAGTTCCAGCAAGGGGGATTTGCCGCCGATCAGCGCATAGTTCTCGGTTGCTGGTTTGACCCGCGCCCGGGCGATGATCCTGGCCAACAAAGGCCGCACAAAAAACGGCACACGCAGGATCGCAGGATCGCGAAAGAGGTTCAGCAAAAAGGGACGGATGGCTTCCGGCCGATCCGGGCCGCCCAGATTGAACAGGATGATGGCCAGCCGCCGCTTGTCGGGCTCAGGCGGCACGAACCAGCTCCACGAGCCGGGCCACATGCTCGGGCGGGGTTTGAGGAACGATACCGTGCCCAAGATTGAAAATCGCCGGCCGGCCGCGCACCGCCGCGAGGATGGTTCGTGTCTCGCTGTCCAGTGCGTTTCCGCCGGCCAGCAACGCCATCGGATCCAAATTGCCTTGGATAGCCACATGCCCGGGAACGACTTGAGTTGCCTGAACGGGGTTCGTGGCCGTGTCCATGGCGACGGCGTTCACCCCAGTTGCCGCTGCGTATTCCGCCAGCATCGGCCCGGCCAAGCGGGGAAAGCCGATGATCGGAATGTTGGGAAACCTGTCCCGAAGGGTCTGCACGATGCGAGCGGTTGGCGCGATCACGTGGGTTCGAAACAACGACGGGGACAGCACGCCGGCCCAGCTGTCGAACAACATCACGGTTTCAGCCCCGGCCTCGATCTGTGCTGCCAGATAGTCGATCGTCGCCTGGGTCAGTATTCTGATCAGCCGCGAGAACAGCTCAGGATCACCATAGGCCATCAATCGGGTGGCGGCGAAATCCTTCGATCCCCCGCCCTCCACCATGTAGCAGGCGACGGTGAACGGGCTGCCGGCAAAGCCGATCAATGTTGTCTGGTCGAAGCCTTCATCGGACAGGCCCGCGCGGACCCTGCGGACCGTTTCCAGGATCGGCGCGACCGCGCGATTCATGCGCGGGATGTTCAGCGCATCGACACCGGCGGCATCACTCAGTTTCGGCAGCACCGGGCCCTCGCCCTCGGCGAAGCGCAGGCCATGACCGAGGCCCCATGGCACCATCAGGATGTCGCTAAACAGGATCGCCGCGTCGAAACGGTAGCGGCGGATCGGCTGCAACGTGACTTCGGCCGCCAGTTCGGGCGTGGTGCACAGGGCGATGAAATCGCCGGCATTGGCACGGATCTGACGGTATTCGGGCAGATAGCGGCCGGCCTGGCGCATCAGCCATATCGGCGGTGGCCAGACGGGTTCTCCGGCAAGGACACGGAGCAGTGGCTTAGCGGTCAAAATATCCATGCCTCTCGATGAGAGCCGAGCCGCCCATTCTGTCCGACGGGAGTTTGCCCGGCGGAATTTGTCCGATGCGAACCGGCGAAAAAGCCGGGGTCAGTTGGATTGCCGGCCGGAGTTGACGCCACGCTGATAAGCGGCGGCTTCGTTTCTCCTGACCTGATCGACAACCAGACCGCCAACCAGACCCGCACCCGCACCGGCCAGGGCGCCCATGCCGGCATTGCCGGCCATCGCGCCGATGACGGCGCCGCCGGCGGCACCGATGCCGGTGCCTGTCATCGCCCGTTGCTGTGTCGGGGTGAGGTCGGCGCATCCCGCGACGGGAAGCAACAGCGCCAAGGCAATTGCGATCTTACGCATTCGTGATCTCCGTTCGTGATGGCCCGGTCATCGTCCCTCCGGACAAAAGCCTCGAGGGAGGGGCCGGCAAGGTGCCGCTCAGCGCTTTTTGGTCGGGCAGGGGTAGGTTTCCATCATATACTCGAGCAGACCCTCCGCCGGGACCAGGGCCGCGACACCTGGCTTCGTTCCCACCCATTTGGTGAAGCCGGCCAGGACCTCGTTGCGGGTCGGCTGGGGATCTGACGGGAGACAGAACAACGGCTTGGCCCGCGATCCGGCCCGATGCAGCTGCTCGGTCTGATAGGCTCCGGATCCGAAGCCATGGCAAAAATGAATGGCCGCAGAATATAGCGGATCGGATGGATCGGTGCCGCACAGCTTGGCCAGATCCGCTGTCGTCTTGACGTAGAAATCCTGCTCGGTGACCGCCGCACTTGCCAAATCCGGCATGATCGCTGCCGCCAATGCCAGCACCGGGAGCCATCTGCTGAATTTCATCGCCTTCTCCATCTTGGATACGGACGCACGTTAATCTGCCCCCAGGTTCCGGGCAACATGGGGAAACCGCCAGGCCGCCGGTATCAGTCTCTCGATCGGGACCGACCCACTTCTAAAAAAAGAAAGGCTTAAGGCCTTTTGAGGGGGTAGTTAGGGGCTGTGGATAACGGGGTACTTCAGGTTGGCGCCGTTCATACAGGTTTCCTCCACAGCAGAGCCGTCCTTCAAGCCGCTGGTTTTTGGGGTATTCGCGGGGTTGTTCAGGTCTTGCGCAAAAGGGTCCGGGAAACACCCCCCGTACCGCTGAACCGATCAACTGTCCCCGTAATTCGCGCGGCGCCCGCACGGAAAGGGTGCCAGAGGCAGTTATCCACGTTATCCTCGCAAGCATGAGCGAACATCAGATGAACCTGCACCTGGTCTCCGACGCCACCGGGGAAACGCTGAACGCGGTGGCGCGGGCCACGACCGTGCAGTTCGAGCATGCCCGCATCGTGTATCATCGCTGGAGCCTGATACGAACTCGCTTCCAGCTGCATCGGGTGCTGGAGGGGATCGAGGCGGAACCGGGGCCGGTACTCTCCACTCTGGTGGATAAAGCGTTGCGCACCGATCTGCAGACCACCTGTGAGCGGCTGAATGTGCCGATCGTCAACGTGCTCGATCCGGTGATCGAAATATTGCAGGAGCATATAGGTGAGACCGCGGCGGCCCGGCCCGGCAAGCAATACGTTCTGAATGCCGATTATTTCCGTCGGATCGACGCGATGCATTTCGTTCTCGCGCATGACGATGGCCAGGCGCAGATGGGCATCTCGGAAGCGGATGTCGTGCTGGTGGGCGTGTCACGCTCCTCCAAGACCCCGACCTGCTTCTATCTGGCCAATCGCGGCATCAAGGCGGCGAATATTCCCCTGGTGCCGGGAACCATCGCGCCGCCCGGGCTGGATGATCCACCCTGTCCGGTGGTTGGGCTGACGGTGGACGCTTCTTCGCTGATCGAGATCCGTCGCCACCGTTTGCGGTTGATCGGCGCCGGCGGGCAAACCGGGCCGGTGCGCCAGGATACCTCCGGCTATGTCGATGAGGAGGCGGTGAAGGCCGAGCTGCTCTGGGCGCGGCGGCTATGCAACAGCCGCGGTTGGCCGGTGATCGACGTGACCCGCCGTTCGATCGAGGAGACGGCGGCGACCGTGCTGCATCTGATCGATGCGTGGCATGAGAAGCGACGCAAGGCGGCGGAGCTTCCGGCGGAATGATCCAGGCGGATGGACCTAATCTGGTCCTGGCCAGCCAATCGAAGTCGCGGGGGGAGTTGCTGCGGGGTGCCCGCGTCGAGTTTTCGGCGCAGCCCGCGCATATCGATGAAGCCGGGGTCAAGCAATCGGCCCGTGCCGACGGGGTGGGCGTGGGCGATGTGGCTGTGCTGCTGGCCGAACTGAAGGCCGCGCGCATCTCCGCGCGAAACCCCGATGCGCTGGTGATCGGCGCCGATCAGATATTGGTTTGCGATGGCGTCTGGTTCGACAAGCCGGATAGTATGGAACAGGCGAGGGAGCATCTTCGGTTCCTGCGTGGCAAGACGCATCGGCTCGTCACGTCGGTTGTTTGCATGCGCGATGGGAACCGGCTTTGGCACCATATCGCCGAGCCGCGTCTGACCATGCGGGCGTTTTCGGATGCGTTCCTGGCCGAGTATCTGGCCGAGGAGGGTGACGCCGCCATGGAGACGGTGGGCGCCTATCGGCTGGAAGGGTTGGGGGTGCATCTATTCGACCGGATCGAGGGGGAGTTTTCGGCCATTCTGGGTCTGCCGTTGCTTCCGTTGCTGGGGTTTCTGCGCCAGCATGGGGTGATGATGGGCTAGCCGGAACAGCCGGCGGCTCTGCCTTTGGGAGTGCTAAGACCATGTATCTAGGACCACCCCCCCAGCAGATCGTGCCGGATGTCTGGACCGAGCTGCCCGCGGAACTGCGTGTTCCGCACACGCCGCAGCGACATAATTTCCTGGAAGGGCCCTCGTTCGACCGGGATGGCAATCTTTATGTGGTGGATATCTATGCCGGCCGTGTCTATCGGATCAGCCCCGCCGGCAAGTGGGAGATGGTGATCGAGTATGACGGTGCGCCGAACGGGCTGAAGATCCACAAGGACGGGCGGATCTTCCTGGCCTGCAGGAAATACGGGCTGGCGCTGCTGGATGTGAAGCGCGGGCGGGTGGAGACGATCGTTGACGGGCCGAGGCGGGACCAGAAGTTCCGTAGCCTGAACGATTTGGTGTTCCATAGCAGTGGTGATGTGTATTTCACCGAGCAGGGCCGCACCGGGTTACAGGATCCGACAGGGCGGGTCTGGTGCCTGCGCAGCGGTGGGCAGCTGGAAATGTTGATCGACACGGTGCCGAGCCCGAACGGGCTGGTGTTCAATCCGGCGGAGACCGAGCTATTCGTTGCGGTAACACGCGGCAATTGCGTGTGGTGGGTGGACATGGCGGACCCGGAACGTCGGGCGGCGCTGTTCGTGCAGATGCATGCGCAGGGGCCGGATGGGATGGCGATGGACAGCACCGGAAATGTGGTGATCGCGCATGCATATCATGGCGCGGTGTGGGTGTATGGAAGGGATGCGGCGCCGTTGTTTTATATCAGGTCGCCGCGCGGGAAGATGATGACGAATATGGCCTATGGCGGGGCGGAGAACCGGACGCTGTTTATTACGGAGTCCGCGAGTTGTACGATCTTGACGGCGACTCTGCCGGTGGCTGGGCAGGTAATGTATTCACATTTGTGAACCGCGAAGGTACAGTGCTTAGCGGCACTGAATCCCGCAGTTCGCTGATGGAAACAATAGGGTCTTTTGATGTATAATTTTTTTGTATCTGCAAGGGCGGAGTCCTGGAACGGCGATCCTTGGCAAGTCGATCTTGATCGATGTGTACGCGAGTACACTGATACCAATATCACAGCTAAATTTGGGGAATTGGATGAGACCGCTATCTCCGTTTTGAAGCGTTTACCCTGTATCTTTGCATATGAAGCAGCCAATAGTCTTGATCCAAAATTCGGCGTAATTCGCAATATCGTTAAGCGCCAGGGTCAGGTGCGATTAGAATATGATCTCTTACCAATCGACCCATTCTTATCGGCCCAAGAATTGGAACAAGGTAACTGCCCAGGTAGTCGATCGCTGATCGACGGTTGA
>CAINEA010000490.1 GCA_903847525.1 uncultured Acetobacteraceae bacterium
ACCTTCGCCACCGATAATGGCGCCAGCCTGTCCTGCACACATGACGCGAATGCCTGGCCGTCGGATCGCTATGCCGGCCTGCCGGCACCGCGTGAGGATGAGCGGGTGGTGCTGTGGGTGCAGAACAGCCACGCGGTCGCCATTCCGGCCGGCACGCTGCAGTTGGACCGCATGGGAGCCGAAGCGCCGGTCGCCTATGCGCACGCGGTCGGGCCGTTCGCCACCGTGGCGCTGGATATCTCCGAATTGCTGCCCGGGCTCTATTGGCCGGCGCAGATAGAATTGCGATCGGGACGCCACATGGTCCGTCCGCGCTATGAGGTGACGCGTGGCGAGCGCACCCGCATTGCGCATGTGAACGTGGAACGGGCGGATCTGCGCCCCGATCCGGCCATTCCCGGCCTTCCGGCGGAACTGGGCCGTGGCTTCCTGCTGCCGTTCCCGGTGCTGGACCCGGCGCGGTTCCGCACCATCGTGCAGCCGACGCCGATGGCGGAGAGCCTGACCAGCCTGCCGCTGCGCCTGGATGTGTTTGCCGAGGATGGCAGCAAGCTCGCCGAGCGCTTTCTGGGCAATTTGCCGCGTGATCATGACCTCGCGCTCGATCTGGATGCCATTCCGGAAGCGAAGCGCGGCCATGCGGAGTTGGTTTATGATTTCCGCGACGGCGGCGCGGCCGATGGCTGGATGCACACGCTGGTGCGCTACGAGGACCGGCAATCCGGCCATGCCGCGGAAACCAGCTTCGGCGCGCATATCTTCAATACCGCGATGACCTACAAGGATGAGCCGCAATCCTACAACGGGCCGCCGCCGGGGCTTTCCACGCGGCTGTTCCTGAAGCTGGGCGATGACCGGCGGCTAAGTTTTTCCCATCTGATCTATCCGTCCTCGGCGCCTTGGCGACGGGTCTCGGCGACGGTGCTGGAGCTTTATGACGAAGCCGGCGCGTTGATCGCCGAGGAGCCGGTGAAGATCGCTTGTTCCGGATCGGCTACGCTCTGGCCGCATGAGATCTTTGGCCCGGCGCGGCTGAAGCAGGCTGGTGCTCGCGGCTATGTGCTGATCCGTGACCCGACCTGCCGGCTGTTCGGTTATCATGGGCTGATGGACGATGCGGGCGGCTTCTCTCTGGATCACATGTTCGGCTTCTGATTTTCCAGTCCATCGCGGAGCGGTAAATTCCTTGCCCACCGCGGAGCAGTAAATTCCTTGATTGCTGCACCGCGGCAAGCGATGCTCCCTTTTATGGACACACATGAATTCGACGTCGTTGTTATCGGGGCCGGCATGGCGGGCGCCACTGCGGCCGCGGCACTTTCCGCCGATCGGAAGGTCGCGCTGGTCGAGGCCGAGGAGGCCGCGGGCTATCACAGCACCGGCCGTTCCGCCGCGATCTGGATTTTGAATTACGGGCCGCTGGATGTGCGGATGCTCACCGGCCTGTCGCGCGGGTTATTCGATAACCCGCCGCCCGGCTTTTCCGAAACCCCGCTGATCCGGTCGCGCCCAGTGGTGTTCGTCGCTAACGAGGCACAACTGGCAGAGATGGACGCGCTACTGACGGGCGGGGCGGAACTGCATGCGGCCGACCTGGCACAGGTTCATGCGATGATCCCGGCGCTGCGGCCCGGGTATCTGGCCGCGGCCGCCATCGAAGCGGATGCGTTCGATCTGGACGTGGCGGCGATCCACCAGGGCTTCCTGCGCCAGTTGCGCGCCAACAATGGCGTGCTTGCCCTGCGCAGCCGGGCCGGGCTCATCGAGCGGGTGGCGGGGGAGTGGAATGTCGGCACCAGTTCCGGCGCGGTGTTTCGGGCCCCCGTGGTGGTGAATGCCGCCGGGGCCTGGGGCGAGGAGGTCGGGCAGATCGCCGGGGCGGCGAAGCTGGGGCTGACCCCTTGCCGGCGCACCGCCGCGATCATCGATCCCAGCCCGTTCGACGCGGAGAATTGGCCGATGATCATCGATGTCGGCCATGAATGGTATGTCCGCCCGGAAGCACGCACCCGCCTGCTTGTATCTCCGGCTGATCAGACCCCGAGCTATCCGCACGACATACAGCCCGACGAACTCGACATCGCCATCGGCATCGATCGGATGCAGCAGGCGCTGGATATCCCGGTTCGACGGGTTGAGCATAGCTGGGCGGGTCTGCGCACCTTCACCCCCGATGGCAGCCTGGCCTTCGGCTGGGACCGTCGGGCGGAAGGGTTCTTCTGGTCGGTGGGGCAGGGCGGCTACGGCATCCAGACCAGCGCCGCCGCGGGCCTGCTTGTGGCCGACATGATTACCGGACGCGACCCGGGGGAGGCGGGGAGCATCCTGGCCGCGATCGACCCGCGCCGGTTTGCCGACGCCACCGTAACGGCGGCATCGGCGAAGCCGGCTTAACCGCGCAGCAGGAAGCGCCGGTTCAACGGCTCCAGCGGCCGTGCGTTGTGCGGGAAGATGGCCTGGAACGCGGCGATGTCTGCCTGGGCGACCGGAACCGGGCGTTCGAGCACAATCCAGTTGACGATTTCGCTGCAGGGCGGGGTCGTCAAGGAGCCCTCATACCGCCAGGCCGGCCAGGACTTGCCGCCAGCGGGCGGGGGCGGCATCAGGGCGCTTGGGTTGATCGCAGTCTTGAGGGCAGCCTCGCCGAGCTTTGGCTGCGCGGCCACCATGATCGACGCGAAGGCGGCATTGCGGCCGCCGCTGACCAGGAACACACCCAGAACGGAGAGCTGTTTTTCGGCATTCTGGTGGACGAAATGCACTTCCATGGCGGTGCGCTTGCCGTTGACCGCATGTTCGCTGGGTGTGTGGAAATGGAACTGCACGAGGTCGTAGCGGGAATGCCCAACCTCGACATAGCTGCCGGGGCTGGCGTTGAGTTGCAGGGTGTGCCCGTTGTTGACCACCTTGAAGGCCTCACTGCGCCAATGCGGCCGAAATGGCGGCAATTGCGAACGGATCCCATCGTGAAGGTCGACAGGAGATTGCTGCTGGCCTGCCGTGCAGGCGTTGAAGGCGCTATTCAGTTCTCCCCATTTGGCGGGGCCGGCCTCGGTTCCTTCGTAGGACCAATGGGCGGCTTCTTCGGCATGGGCGATGGCTGCACAGGTCGGGCAGGCCAGCAAGCCGGCGAGGAAGCCGCGGCGTTTCACGTCCATTAAGGATCCTTGGTTTCGTTGGGAATCTTTAGCGCGGCCTTATGCCGAATTCAAACCAATGCCGCTACCCCGTTTGCTGTTCCGGAATGCCGTACGGGTATGGCCGGGCGATCGACATGATGGGGCATTCTGCACGGACCCAGCTTTGTCTCAACCGAGATAGGCTGCAGCCCGTTCGCGAAAATTGTTCAGATCGGTCAATCCGCCTTCCATCAGAAATTCCGCCTTGCTCCCCGATGGGAGGCGCGAAATTGCTTCGAATTGGGCGAAGTTGAGCACGGACTGTTCCGCCATCGGACGAAAAATCAGGTCGTAACCCCGCGCGATCGCGCATTGGTCGATCGTCCAGTTGGTTACCAGGGATGGATCGTACGCAGCGCGGATATAGGCGCCGAGGAAGGCGGCGAATTTTCGTCCGGGAGGCGTTGCGGACACATAGGTCGGGTGTGCGCCGATAGACCAGGGTTCGGCGCCGACCTGGCGCCTGGTATTCGGATCGAATGAGTACATCCGCAGGCCGGCGTCATATTTGGCGATCGCTTCGCGCCGTTCAAAGAAGGCGGGTTCCAGTTCGCTGTCGATGTCCATGACCAGCGCCCCACAGCCGTAGAAATTAAGCACAGCCGGCAAGGTGAGGAAACGCAGGCATGTGTAATAGCTGGCTTCGCGAAAGGGCGATTGGCTCAGGCCGAAGGAAAGTCTTATTGGCCTCTCCCTTAACGAGAGTTCGTGCTGAATATCCTTCAGGAATGCGATCTGATCTGGTTCGGGGTCGGCCAAATGGCAGTGCAACGCGGTCGGCGTCGCGCCGCCGCTCACCGAATGCGCGCGCAGCACCGACAGCAGAAATTTCGGGAAGAACGTGAAGTAGCGCCGGTCGCAGCCAACGACGATGACCGTTTCCGCTTGGGGGGGCGGCGATTCGCCGAAATTCAGGTCCCAGGTTTCCGTGGAAATTTGCCGGGTGGGTTCGGGCTCCGTCAGCAGAGACAGGGACTCGGCGTAGGTCAGCCAGACGAGCGTGCCACAGTTGAAATGATAGGGTGTTTGGCAATGCCGAATGGCAAGCTCACGCGCTTGCCGGAAATGTCGGTCGGCCGCGTCATGATCGTCGTTGAGCCATCGGTAGTGGCCCATATTGACATGGTACCAGGTTGTTTCTCCATTCAGCTTTCGATCGCCCTCCAGGAGCGCTTCGGTTACCGCAGAATGGCCCATGAAAGCGCAGGCTCGTGCGACACAGAAATCGTAAGGCTGAAACTCTGCCGGTTGCACTCGGCTGGCGAGTAAGAAACAGCAGAAACTGCTTTCGAACAAGCCATAGAAGATGCTGAAGACAGCGAAGCGGTTCAGCGCCGGATCGTAGGCCCGTAATTCCGCACGCTTGCGTGTCCGCTCTTCGCCCAGCAGATAAAAAGCCTTTGCCGCCGCGAGAAAGGCGGCACGGGCACTCTCGTGATCATCGCGGGCGAGCCGCAACAAGCCGAACGCGAAGCAGGCCTCGCCGCCGTCGCCAGGTTCCAGCTTCGCGCGCTGCAGATAGGCTTCCGCGCCTTCCCAATCGCCGCAGACGGCCGCCAGCCAAGCGGCCCGACGTAACCCTGGTGCCGAATGGTCCCCCGCAGAGATCTTCTCGCCCAGTGAGGCCAACTCTGCGTGCGGATCGCCGCGATGCGCGAGGCGGATCAATTTCAGAAGTTCCGCGCTTTCCATCCGCATCATCCGCGATCAATGTCACAAGGATACTGCTCCTAATCAGATCGTGCGGTCAAAAATCCCGCAGGGGGGACGCAGGTGCAGATTTTGCGCCTGTGCGTTCGCCGATAAATCCTTCAGTCCAGGCAGAGCGCTCGCAGCCGTTCGCATTCTCTGCGGATGCGTTCTGCCTTTCGGGCGGCGCTGTCGTCGATCATCTGGTTCTGATCGTGCGCCAAAAAAAACTGGTCGCTGTATTTGGCGTGCTTGCTGGGGTCATTGGCGGCTACCGTGCCTCGACCCCGGGCCCGCTTCCGCCGAAACTCCTCCCAGGATTTTAAAATATAACCTGTTTAGTAACTGCCCAGGTTCCCCG
>CAINEA010000491.1 GCA_903847525.1 uncultured Acetobacteraceae bacterium
CGCACCGCGGCCGATCTGCTTGCCCTGATGCTTGGCTGGCACGCGGCGGGCAAGACGGTGATCGCCGTGCTGCACGATCTGCAACTGATCGAGCGCGCCTTCCCCGAAACCCTGCTGCTGGCCGGCATTCCCATCGCCTGGGGCCCGACCGCCGCCTGTCTGACGCCGGCCAATATAGGCCGCGCCCGTCTCGGCATCAGCACCTGGGATGACGAGCCCGCGGCCGAACCGGTCCTGCTGCGCCGGCCGGCTGCCTGAACCTTGCTGCACGATCTGTTTCTCGCCCCGTTCGAACTCGGCTTCATGCGCCGCGCGCTGGCCGGCTGCATCGCGCTGTCGCTCGCCGGCCCGCCGCTCGGCGTTTTCCTTGTCCTGCGACGCATGAGCCTGATGAGCGACGTGCTGCAGCACGGCATTCTGCCCGGCATCGCGCTCGGCGCCATGGCGGCGGGATTGTCGTTCTGGGCGATGGGCCTGGGCGGCTTGCTGGCCGGCCTGTGTGTGGCGATGCTGGCGGGATGGCTGACGCGGGCCACCGGCGGGCGGGAGGACAGCCAGCTTGCCGGAGTCTATCTCCTGGCGCTGGCGTTTGGCGTGGCGCTGCTGTCGGCGCAGCGCGGCGTGGATCTTTCCAACCTGCTGTTCGGCAGCGTGCTTGCGGTGGACGACACGGCGCTGTTCTGCATGGCCGGGGTGGCCTGCGTTGCGCTGCCGGGCGTGGCGCTGATCTGGCGGCCGATCATTCTGGAAAGCCTCGATCCCGGCTTCCTCGCCGCCAATGGTGGGCGCGGCGGGCTTTGGCACCTGGCCTTCCTGGCATTGGTGGTGCTGTCGGTGGTCGGCGGCTTTGCCGCACTGGGCACGCTGATGTCGGTCGGGCTGATGATGCTGCCGGCGATCGCGGCGCGGCATTTCGCTGTCACGCTGGCCGGGCAGGTTCGCGTCTCGGTCCTGCTGGCCGTGATCGCCTCGCTGCTGGGCCTGCTGTTGTCCTACCATCTGGATGTGCCGGCGGGCCCCGCCATCGTGCTGAGCGCCGGCGGGCTGTGGGCGTTGGGGCTGCTTGTGGGCCCGCAAGAAAGCCTGCTCCGCCGGTTTCGTCGCATTCCGGTGTTCGGCTGACCATATCCCTTTTCCCGTGCAAGATGCGGGCGCATTGGGGCCGCGATTTCGCCACGATGACTGGTAATATGATCGTTTCCGACGGGCACCCTGGTCCCGCCGGCCCGGAGGTTTGCTGAATGGACTGGCGCGGCAAGAAAGTGTTGGTAACCGGCGGCGCCGGTTTCCTCGGTTCCAATCTGTGCCACGCGCTGGCCGCCCGCGGCGCGCGGGTAACGGCGCTGGACGGCTTCCTGTTCGGCGGCGGCGCCAATGCCGCAAATTTGGACTGCGACGGCCCGGCCATCGACCTTGTCCGTGGCGATATACGCGACATCGATTTGCGCTCGCTCTGCGAGGGGGCGGCGACGATCTTCAACCTTGCCGCCCAGACCAGCCACATGGGCGGCCAGCGCGACCCGCTGGCCGATATCGCCGTCAACGCGGTGGCCCAGGTGCGCCTGATCCAGGCGGCCCGCGAAGCCGCGCCGGAGGCTGTGGTCGTCCACGCCTCCACCCGCCAGTTCTACGGTCGGCCGCAATACCTCCCGGTGGACGAGCAGCACCCGGTCGCCCCGCCTGACGCCAACGGCGTCTCCAAGTTCGCTGGTGAGCAGTACTGGATGCTGGAACACCGCGTGCAGGGCCGCCCGGTCGTCAGCCTGCGCCTGACCAACTGCTATGGCCCCCGCCTGCGCATCCGCGATGCGCGGCAGACCTTTCTCGGCATCTGGATCCGCTGCGCCCTCGAAGGGCGGCCGTTCGAGGTCTGGGGCGGCGAGCAGCTGCGCGACATGACCTATGTGGACGATGTCACCGCCGCGTTCCTGGCGGCCGCGGAAAACCCCTCCTGCTACGGTCGTATCTTCAACATCGGCGGCTCGCCGCCGATCTCGCTGCACGACATGGCGGAGATGATGGTCCGCCTGACCAACGGCGAGGCCCGCTACACCACCCGCGAATTCCCCGCCGACCGGGCCAGCATCGACATCGGCAGCTACCACGCCAACGACAATGCCTTTCGCGCCGCCACGCTGTGGTCGCCGAAAATCGGCCTGGAGGAGGGCATTGCCCGTTCGCTGGATTGGTACCGCGGCCGCTTAGACGCCTATCTTTGAAAGCACGCTAATGACCGTCACGATCCCGCAAGCCAATCCCGGCGCCGGCTACCGTGCGCTGAAAATGGAAATCGATGCCGCGGTGGCCCGCGCGCTCGATTCCGGCTGGTACATCCTGGGCCAGGAGGGCAGGGGGTTCGAGGCCGAGTTCGCCAATTTCCTCGGCGCCGAAGCGGCGGTCGGCTGCGCCAACGGCACCGATGCGCTGGCGCTGGCGCTGCGCGGCCTCGGCATCGGGGCGGGGGCTACCGTCATCACCGTCTCCCACACCGCCGTCGCAACGGTCGCCGCCGTGGAAATGGCCGGCGCCACGCCGCTGTTGCTGGACATCGACCCCGCCCACTACACGCTCGATCCGGCGGAATTGGCGGAGGTGCTGGCCCATCCGCCCGCCGGCCTGCCGCCGATCCGCGCGGTGATCGTCGTGCATCTCTATGGCCAGGCCGCCGATCTGGACGTGATCCTGAAGTTGTGCCGCGCGCACGGCGTGGCCCTGATTGAGGATTGCGCCCAGGCGCACGGCGCCACCCTGCACGGCAAGCGGCTTGGCACCATCGGCGATGTCGGCACGTTCAGCCTGTATCCGACGAAAAACCTCGGTGCGCTGGGCGACGGCGGGGTGCTGGCGACGAACGACACATCGCTGGCTGCGCGTATTGCCGCATTGCGGCAATACGGCTGGCGGACCCATTACATTTCAGACGAAATCGGCGTGAACTCGCGGCTGGACGAGATCCAGGCCGCCATCCTGCGCGCCAAGCTGCCGCATCTGGATGCCCATAATGCCCGCCGCGGCAAGATCGCCGACGCCTATGACGCGGCCCTGTCGGACCTGCGACCTCCCGCCCGGCGGCGCAACGCCACCCATGTGTTCCACCAATATGTCTTGCGCGTCGCCGACCGCGCCGCGATCCAGGCCCGGCTGCGCGAACAGGGCATCGGCACCGGCATCCATTATCCCATGCCCGTGCATCTCCAGCCCGCGTATCAGGACCGCATCGCACTCGGCCCCGCGCGCTGCCAGGCCAGTGAAACCGCCGCCGCCGAGGTCCTCAGCCTGCCGATGTATCCCGAACTGACGGACGCCCAGGTGGACCGGGTCTGCGTGGCACTCCGTTCGATTTAACCTGCTTCAATTTAACCGGCGCGGACCCAACGAAACTCTTGCTGCAAGTGCGAAGTAGCGGGCATGCTCCCGCTCATGCCCGATGCAACGCCCGACCCCGTATCTGAGCCCCCCCGCAAACTGACCGCCGATCTCGTTCAGGAACTGCTGGCCCTCACCGCACGCGCGGTCGAGCGGTCGGCGGAGGACCCGTTCGGCAACCCCGTCCTGTCCGTCGGCCTCGCCATCTCCCGCCAGATCGACACCGGTGCCCTGACCGAGGACGCGATCGGGGATCTGGTCCGAACCCTCCGCGATGCCGCCTTCCGGGACCGTGCGGACCGTATCGGCGCCTATGTCGGCGGCACAGACATGGCCACCAACGACGCCGCCCTGGCCGAGCTCGCCCGCTCCCTGCATCGCCCGGACCCCAAGGACAGCCCGGTCCCCTGGGCGCAGTATCGCGGCTCGGTGGAGCGTACCCGCTTCGCCGCGGTGTTCACCGCGCACCCCACCTTTTCGCTGCCGTCCGAGATCAACCACGCTCTGTCCGCCGCCGCATCCGGCCGCCCCGCGCCGGAATTCGCCTCCCACCGTCCCAGCAAGCCGACGCTGCGCGAGGAGTTCACCGAGGCCAATCGCGCCATCCACAATGGCCGCGACGCATTGGACCGCTTCAACGCTGCCCTGCTGTCCGTCGCCCGAACCTCCTGGCCCGATCGCTGGACCGACCTGACCCCCCGCCCGATCATCCTGTCGAGCTGGGTCGGCTACGACACCGACGGGCGCACCGACATCGGCTGGTGGGACACGCTACGCCTGCGCCTGGAGATGAAGCGTCTGCAACTCGCCCGCGTGAACGCCCAGCTGGCGGCCCTGCCGGGAACCGAGGCTCTTACCGAACGGGCGCAGGCTGCCATCGCCGCCGTCGATGCGCAGATCGAGGCCTGCCCGGCGGCGCCTGACGCCACCCGGACCGCCGCCTTCGCCCACGCACTGGTCGATCGGCGCGATGCCGCCATGGTCACCACCGCGCCCCTGCTGGAGCTGTTTCCCGCCGCGATCGCGGCCGCTGACGACCCCACCCGCCTGGGCCTGGCGGTCGCGCGCGCCGGCTTCGCCGCCCATGGCCTGGCACTCGCCCACACCCATGTCCGGCTCAATGCCGCGCAGATCCACAACGTCGTCCGCCAGCGCCTCGGCATCGCCGATCCGCCGGAGGATCCGGCCCGCCGCCGCGTCCTGTTCGCCGCCATCAACGCGGCCTTGGACGAGGTGAAGCCCATCCCGGTCGATTTCGGTGCCCTGCTCGTCGAGCAGGCCTCGGCCGCCAGGCTGATGATGACCTGCGCCCAGATCGTCAAACATATCGACGGCTCGGTGCCGATCCGCTTCCTGATCGCCGAAACCGAATCGGGCTACACCCTGCTGGCGGCCCTGTGGCTCGCTCGCCTGTTCGGCATCGAGGACCATGTCGAGATCAGCCCGCTGTTCGAAACCGCGGAGGCCCTGGAACGCGGCGCCGGCATCCTGGAAGAAGCGCTGCGCAGCCCGCATTACCGCGCCTACCTGCAAAAGACCGGCCGGCTCGCTTTGCAGTTCGGCTACTCCGACAGCGGCCGCTACGTCGGCCAGCTCGCCGCCAGCTACCTGATCGAGCGCCTCCGCCTGAAGATCGCCGAAACCCTGAAGCACTACGGCGTGTCGGGCATCGAGGTGATCCTGTTCGACACCCATGGCGAGAGCATCGGCCGCGGTGCGCATCCCGGCTCGCTGGCCGACCGGCTGAAATACCTCTCCCCCACCGCGTCCCGCCAGGCCCTGAACAAGGCCGGGCTGCCGGTGCGCGAGGAGGCCGCCTTCCAGGGCGGCGACGGCTATCTGCTCTTCGGCACGCCGGAACTGGCGTTGGCCACCGTGGCGCGGATTGCAGGGCAGACCTATCACCCCGCCGCCGGCCCGATCGAGGACCCGGTCTACGCCGAGCCGGATTTCGCCGCCGATTTCTTCGCCACCATCCGCTCGGGCATGGAGGGGCTGGTGGAAGACGCCGGCTACGCCGCCCTGCTTGGCGCCTTCGGCCCTTCGTTGCTGGATGCCACCGGCTCGCGCCCCTCCGCCCGGCAGACCGACGGCATGGGCAGCGCGGCGCGCATCACCCATCCCAGCCAGCTGCGCGCGATCCCCAACAACGCCATCCTCCAGCAGCTCGGCTGGTGCGCCAACACGTTGCAGGGCATCGGCGTGGCGGCTTCCCGCCATCCGGAGAAATTCGGCGAATTGCGGAAATCCTCCCGCCGCGTCCATCGCGCCCTGGATCTGGCCGAGCACGCTTTGGCCCATTCGGACATCGACGTGCTGCGCGCCGTGATCGGCACCCTGGACCCCGGCATTTGGCTGGACCGTGCCGCCCAGACCCAGCGCCCGGGACGGCGAGAGGCGCTGGTGGCGGTGGCCCGCGCGCTGGAACGGCTGAACCTATGGGCGGACGCACAATCCATGTTCCGCCGCATCCAGTCCGACCATCTCGCGCTGCGAGTCGCCTGGGACGGCGCGCCCCGCATGGCGATGCGGGAAGTGCTGCTTCACGCGCTACGCCTGGTGCTGATCCATCGCATCTGGCTGCTGGCGACTCGAATACCCGATTTCGCCCCGCGCGGCGGCGTTACCCGCCTGGCGCTGGAGGGGGCGATCTTGCGCCTGGACATCGACCCCGCGCTTGCCATGCTGGCCGAAATATTTCCGGCGGCGCCCGACGACACAGCCGACTACGACTACGCCGAACCCCGGGCGCCGCGCGCCATGGCAGCCTATGCGAGGGAGCACGCCGAGATTTTTGACCCGATCCGCCGCTATTTCGCCCTGATACGCGAAATAGCAACCGCTGTTACACACGAGGTCGGCGCTTTCGGCTAGGCAGGAAGATGCCTGCGATGCCTCCCTCCTGAGACGGAGCGTTGCAGGTAATTGTAACAATTATGGAATTTCAATCGATTGCCGTCCCCGCAGCCCCGTCGATGGGCCCAGTCGGTCCGTCGCCGTGACCGGTTTGCGGCGCAAAGGCGAGGATATTTCAGGCCGAAAATCGTCCGCGCCGGACCTTTTGTATCGTGGTTTATCCAATTGTCATTTGATGTGAGTCTTGATAAGTTCTAGGGAATGCGAAGGGCTGAATCCGCTCCGCCGTGGGCATTTGGCTGAAGGTCTCAGGACATCGTGCACAATCCGTGAATTTTGTTGGGTCCGGCAAAATTTTGGTATTGCAAAGCCCGGTGAAATGAGTTTAGTTATGTCGCATAGCGTAACCGGCGGCCCAGAGGGGGCGCTGACATCAACAGGAGCTCTTCATGAAGAAGCTACTTCTCGCCGCCACCGCCATCGTCGGCCTCGCTTTCGCCGGAACGGCTAACGCTGCTCTGATCAAGGCTGATTTTTCGTTCGCCCCGTCTGGCGTAAGCGTCATCACCGGGTCGACCCTTTCCCAAGCCACCTCCATCACCTGGAGCGGCGGTAATTCATATTTCCTGCAGGCCAATGCGGGCGCTAACTCCCCCACCACTGGCGCCCAGATCACCAGCATGAGCTTCCCGCTTACGCTGGCGATTGACGCCACAGACTACACCAAGGTTTGGACCGACGGTTCGACTGTCTTCACCGAGACGTTCCACCTGACCTCCATCGACCGCGCTACCCCGGGCGGCGCCGCCATCAACTTTCTGGGCACTGGCATCGTGACGGCCGCTGGTTATGATAACACGCCGATCTCCTTCAGCGGGACGTTCACGCAAACTGGTGCCACCATTGGTGGTGGTTTCACGAACTCCACGAGCGCAGTCCCCGAGCCCGCCACCATCGCCCTTCTCGGCGTTGGCCTGCTCGGCCTCGGCCTGGTTCGTCGCCGCGCCTGATCTTCAGGTAGCATTCGGATAAGAAGGCGCGGACCGCAAGGTCCGCGCCTTTTGCTTGTTTGCCGCCTGTCTTAGCTCGCCTTCTCGCGCGCTTCTCGCCGATTCCAATTGCACATGCGCCCCGCTTGCCGCAGCCTTCCTCCCAACCGTCAGTCGCCAACCCGCGATATGACCGGGTAAAAATGACCAGGGAGGAAGAACCATGCGTTTCGGTTTTACCGCGCATTGGCTGTCGGCGATCTGTGTCCTGTTACCGTTCGGCGCCTCCGTGGCGTCTGCCGCCCAGGATCCAACGCCCAGGCACGGCGGCATCCTGACCGTCGAACACATCGACAGCCCGCCCAGCCCCTCCATCCAGGAGGAGGCAACGGCCTCCGTCGTCATCCCCTTCATGCCGCTGTACAACAATCTGGTCGTCTACGATCAGCATCAGCCGCAAAATAGCCTCGACACCATCGTCCCCGAACTCGCCACCGCCTGGCGCTGGAACGCCGACCACACCGAACTGACCTTCACCCTGCGTAACGGGGTGAAATGGCACGATGGCAAGCCCTTCACCTCCGCGGACGTAAAATGCACCTGGGAGGCGGTTTCCGGACTCGAACCCGGCAAGATCCGCAAAAGTCCGAGACAGGCCTGGTTCACCAACCTCGAAAAGATCACCGTCAACGACCCGTTGGAGGCGACATTCCACCTCAAACGCCCCCAGCCTGCGTTCCTCGCCCTACTCGCAGCCGGCTGGTCGCCGGTCTATCCCTGTCATGTAACATTCGATGCCATGCGCACCCAACCCATCGGCACCGGACCGTTCAGGTTCGTGGAGTTCAAGCGCAACGAAGTGATGCGCTTGGCCCGCAATCCCGATTACTGGAAACCTGGCCTGCCCTACCTGGATGGCATCGAATACCGCATCATCCCCAGCCGCAGCACGCGCCTGCTGGCCTTCATCGCCGGCAAGTTCGACATGACATACCCAACCGATGTCACGGTTTCCGGCCTGCGCGACATCCGCTCCCAGGCCCCGGCGGCGCAATGCTCCATGCGCCCCAGCAATGTCAGCACCAACCTGATCATCAACCGCGACGCCCCGCCGTTCGATAATTTGGACCTGCGCCGTGCCCTTGCACTGAGTATCGACCGCAAATCCTTCGCGGCCATCCTAAGCGAGGGCCAGGACCAGATCGGCGCCTCCATGCTGCCGCCACCCGCCGGGATCTGGGGTATGCCGGACGCGGTGCGGGAGGCGATGTTCGCTTACGGACCGGATGTAACAAAGAACCGCGAAGACGCCCGCGCGATCATGCGCGAGCTCGGCTACGGGCCGGACAAGCGGCTGAAGGTCAAGGTGTTCACCCGCGATATCCCCACCTTCCGCGATCCGGCGCTCCTCATGGTCGATCAGATGAAGGAGATCTACATCGACGGTGAACTGGACGTGGTCGATACCACGCTGTTCTACAACCGGGTGTTTCGCAAGGATTACACTATCGGCGTGAACCAGACCGGCAGCTCGGTCGATGACCCCGACCAGCATTTCTACGAGAACTACGCCTGCGGCTCGTTGCGGAATTATACCAACTACTGCAACCCTGGGTTGGAAAAAGAATTCGACCGCCAGTCGATGGAAACCGACCCCGTGAAACGCAAAGCCATCGTCTGGGAGATTGAACGCAAGCTCGCCGACGATGTGGTCCGGCCGATTTTCTTCCATTCCACGGTCGGCTTCTGCTGGCAGCCCACGGTGAAGAACGTCACCGTCATGGTGAACAGCATCTACAATGGCTGGCGCTACGAGGATATCTGGCTGGATCGCTGAATCCACAATGATCCGGCGGTGTCCAGAGAACCGGTTGAAATCCGCGTTAAAACAGGTTTCTCGAACGTTTTCTTCATAGCCCGCGGCAAGAAGCCAGCCTGAGGCTGCTTGCGATCCTTGCAGAAAAGATCAGGGGTTTTCTGCAAGGCCTTGCGGGAAGGTTTGCGTTTTGTCGCCGATCGGGCCCATGCTCTGGCCCAACGACAGGCAACCAGCAGAAGGTGGTGTCATGAGGGAGCGTGTTCAGAAGCCGTTCGGTTTCGGGGGAGATATCGGCCTCACGGTTTCCGGCCGTGAAGGTACCGTCGCCCAGCCGGATACATCCGCGGGCTGGCGCACATCCGCCGGTCGTGAGCAGACGAAGCCGCCATTGCCGCGGATCGGCCAGGTGGTACTTGCGGTCATCCTCGTCACCGCGATGGCCGTTGCGCTGCATATCTTTTTTTACTGACCCGCGCTCACCCGTTTCGCCCAAGCGTAAGCCGCTTCTGTAGACGGTTTCTCAAATGTGATGGTGGTTGTTACCCGGCTCATGAAGTATACATATTGGCTGATCTTCAATGTGCACCAAATCATTCGGGCCAGATAATTCAGAAACGATTTTAACGGGTTGATTTTGAACAATTGACGAACAAGGACGGACGATGACACAACAGGCACTGCGCCAATTTAAAGGCGCATCGACCATCCGGTTGCTGGGCGTTTTGTTCTCGTCGGCGGTCGCCGCGATCGTTTCTCAGCCGGCTCATGCGGCAAACGCCCCCGCTCTCCCCGCCAACCAGCTCTGCCGCCCGGCCATCGTTTCCGCCGAAGCCGGCGCACGGCTGCCGGCCCGTCTGCTGGAAGCGATCGCCATCGTTGAAAGCGGCCGGATGGACAAGCAATCCGGCCAGCGCAATCCGTGGCCATGGACCATCAACGCCGAGGGCGAGGGGTATTTCTTCGACTCCAAATCCCAGGCCATCGCGGCCGTAAGGGCCCTGCAGGCGCGCGGCGTGGCCTCCATCGATGTCGGCTGCATGCAGGTCAACCTGCTGCACCATCCCAGTGCCTTCGCGAACCTTGAGGAGGCATTCGACCCATACGCCAATGCGCGCTATGCGGCCAGGTACCTGAACGATCTGTACGGCCGCACCAGCAACTGGCCGCAGGCCACCGGGTTCTACCATTCCCAGACACCGGAACTGGGCGCGGACTATCAGCGCCGCGTTCTGGCCGTATGGGAGAATCCGCTGCAGAACTCCGGCACGATGGCCCTGTCGGCCAAATTCTCGAACCAATACGCCAGCGGCAAGAAGATACCGGGTGCGATCCAGATCCGCTCTATCCCGATCTTCGACAGCGGCTTCGCCGCCATGCCCCGATCGGGCTACATCGACGTGGTCGACGGTTCGGCGTACTACCGTGCCTTCGTCCCCGCCAGCCAACAATTCGCCGCTTTCGGTCGCAGCCGTTAGGCCACCCCGGCCGCGCCTGCGCGCACAGGCAGGCGGTTCGCCCTTACGCCAGCGCCAGCATGATCACGCCGACCGTGATGAGCCCAAGCGCGCCGGCATGCATCATCCCGATCGGTTCGGCAAAGGCGAAATGCCCGATCAGCGCCGCCGCGACATAGGAAATGGCAGTACAGGGCAGCGCCACCGACATCGGAATGCGCCGCAGAGCGACGATATAGAGCATTGCCGAACCGCCGTACAACCCCAGACCCAGGATCGTGTGCCAGTCCAATAGCTGCGCGACGAAGTCCGCCGCCCCCGCACCGGATTTGAGCAGCGTCTGCCCGGCCATGCTGATGACGATCGCGGCCGCCAGCACCGTCCAATAGGCGGTCAACTCCGGTCCTGCCGCACAGCCGCGGCCGTGTTTCGCTCCATCAGCCGCACGGTGCCCTGCGGCTTGCCGTTCGCTGACAGGAAGGTGCGCCCGACATATTCGCCCAGCACGCCCAGGATCATCGATTGCACCCCGCCGACCAGCAGCAGCACGGTCATCGTCGAGGCCCAGCCCGATGGCGTCCCGCGGGAAATCAGCGCTTCCGCGATCACCCCCACGGCGCCGAGTGCCCCCAGCGCGGCCATTCCCGCCCCGGCAAAGGTCGCGACACGCAACGGCGCCAGCGAAAAGCTGGTCGCCAGATTGAGCCACAGCCGCACCAGCCGGCGCAGATTATAGTTTGACCGCCCTTCCGCCCGCGGCAGGTGCAGCACCTCGATGCTGTCGATCCGCTGCGTCACCTGCATGATCAGCCCGTCCACGTAAGGGTACGGCCCGCGATACTCGGTCACCGATCGCACCACCAGCGACGACATGCAGCGAAAGGACGACAGATAGAGCCCCTTCGGCTTGTCCAGCAGCCAATCCGCCACCTTGTTGGCGAAACGGCTGCCGATGTTGCGCCAGCCGGCGTGCTTCTTCTCCGCGTAGCGGGTGTAAACCACGTCCCAGCCGCCTAGCCTGGCGTGATCGTACAGCTTCACCACCTCCTCCGGCGGATTCTGCAGATCGTCATCCATCGTGATCACAAAATCGCCCCGCGCATGGCGCAACCCGGTCATCACCGCGTTGTGCTCGCCGTAATTGCGGGAATGTTCGATGTAGATCAATGGGATAGATGCGCTCTGCACCAGCTCGCGGCAGACATCGCCGGAATTGTCCGGACTGCCGTCATTCACCAGCACCACCTCGATCCCGCCGGCCGGATGCAGTTCGGACAGTGCCGCGACCAGCCGTCCGACCGAATTGGCGCCCCGGTACACCGGCACGACGATCGACAGCCCCACCGCGCCCGATCCGGCGGACGGGGAGCGGCGGGCGGTATCCTCGGGAAGCTGTGCGTCCATATGGTTCATCGGGGCCTTATAGCCGAATTGCGGTGGCGAGCACGGACCCTCCCGCGGGCATGCGGAACGGCAGACGGCGCTCAATCTCCGTCATGGCGTATAATGTGGCATCCAGCCATGGCGAAAACGGGGCAACATCGGAACTCTCCTTCCACGACGGCGCCTTGCGCCGCAGGACCATCAACGGCAGCAGCAAGCCATTCCAATAGCGGGCGCGGATCTGACCGAACCCTGCCCGCGCCAGCATTGCCTGAAGCTGTCCGGCGCTCACCCGCAGCGCGTTATGAACCTGCCGGTCATGCTCGGACATCAGCCAGGCAAAGGCCGGCATGTTCACCACCAAGCGTCCGCCTGGCCGCAGCACGCGCCGCAATTCCGCCAAAGCTGTCTCCGGCCGCACCGCCGCATGGCACAGCACGTCGGCGCTGACGACGGCGGCGAAACTGGCATCGGCGAACGGCAGCGTATTGACGCTGCCGCGTGTCACCTTCGCGCCGGACTTCGCCGCTGCCCGCGAGGCCGCCATTCCAGCCCATTCCACGCCGAACAGCTCCAGATCGGGCCGGCGTTCGGCCAGCAGCGCGAGCAGCCCGCCGGTGCCGCATCCGGCGTCCAACACGGGCCCGGAAATCCCCTCCAGGGCTCGCAACAGGTGGCCATGCAAGGCGCGGTACCACCACATGCCCGCCTCGGCTTCGTCCATCAACGCGTATTCGCCCGGCTCCATCCCGGTTCTATGGACGATTCCCCCCGCGAGCCGCAAACCGTCGCCGCTTGCGGTCCGGCCGGTGCCGGGGCATGCAGGCAGGCGTCAACCCGGCGATGGAGCCAGATGTACGCGTCAAATCTGCGCCCAGCGAACTCCCGGCTTTGGGCTTATCTCCCCGCCTTGCTGTTCCTGCCGGTCGTCATGTCGCCACCGGCGAACCACGACGCCGCCGCCGTGCTACAGTTCAGCCAGCGCTGGCTGGCCGGGGAGGGGCTCTACACCGGCCTGATCGACGTCAACCCGCCGCTGATATTCATCCTCAACCTGTTGCCTGCCGCCATCGCCGCGCAAACACCGATCAGCGCCATCGTCGCCTTGCGCCTTTGCGTACTTGGCTACGGCCTTCTGTGCTGGCGCCTGGCCTGGCTCGCTCGCGACAACCACGCCGAAGGCGGGGTCGAGCGGGCCTTCCTCGACGTCGTGCCCCCGCTGTTTCTGCTCGCTGCCGGCTACGATTTCGGTCAGCGGGAGCATTTGATGGTGCTGGCCGCCTGGCCCTACCTGCTCACTGCCGGCCGCCGCTGCGCAGGCCAAGCGCCCCGGGGCCGCATGGCCATTGCCCTGATCGCGGCATTGGGTTTCGCGTTGAAACCGCATTTCCTGGCAATACCGGCGCTGGTGGAATGCGCGGTCCTGTTTGCCGCCTACCTGCGCCAGCCGCGCATTCCCAGCGCGATCGTCCTTTGGCTGCGCACCCCGGAACCCTGGATACTCGTTCTTGTCTGGGCGGCCTACCTGGCCCTGATCGCCGTCGCCTTTTCCGCTTATCTCAGCGATGTCGTGCCGCTGGCACGGGCAACCTATCTCGGCATCGGCGGCTTCACGCTGTGGCAACTGTTGATCCTGCCGCGCCTCGCCGCCGCAAACGCGCTGCTGCTCCCGCTACTGGTCCTGGCGTTCGTACGCCCCGCCCGCCGTTTCACCGAGCCGGGAGGCGCGTTGCCCCGCTTGCTCGGCCTCGCCGCCCTAGCCGCCCTGGCCGCTGCGCTCGCCCAGCACAAGGGCTGGTCCTATCACATCGTCCCCATCGAGTTCTTCGCCTGCGCCCTGGCCGGTCTGCTCGCCGCAAGCTGGCTGGACCGTATCGGCGCCGCCGCTCATCCGCCGGGCGCGCAGAAAATCGCCGGCACCTTGGCGGGCCTTTTCGCCCTTTATGTGATTTCCAATGGCGAAGCCCCCTGGAAACAACTCTACTACCCCGACAGCGAAGCCGGCGGCCTGACCCGCCTGCTGGTGCGGGAAGCCGGCGGCGGCACGGCGCTGATCCTGTCCCCTGGCGTCTACCCCATCTTCCCCGCGCTGAACAATGCCGGCATCACCTCGACCTCCCGTTTCACCGATCTCTGGCCCTTACAGGGCTCCTACCCATCCTGCCTCCCCGACGGCCGACGCTATCGCGATCCGGCCGAGATGGCCCCGCCCGAAGCCCTGGTCTGGCGCGTCGTCGCCGAGGACTTCGCAGCCCGCCCGCCAACCGCCGTCCTGGTGGATGACAGTCCCGGCATCCCCTGGTGTGGTGCGGAATTCGATTTTATCGCCTACTTCACCCGCAATCCCGTGTTCGCCAAAGTCTGGCAGCACTACCACCTGGCCGGGCGCTGGCAGCGCTACCGGGTCTATACCCAAAAGGATGCCCCAAAATGAGTTATCGGACATGAGCTACGCAGACTTCGTCGGCAAGACCGAAACCCACACCGACACGGTCTGGCCGCTGCTGATCCGCGGCCTCGCCGCCACGCTGGACATCCCGCCGGAGGAATTCGCGCCGAACGGCGTGCTGCCGCCGCTGGCCCACTGGATGCTGTTCCAGGAATGGGTGCCGGCACACGGCCTAGGCCCGGACGGCCATCCCAGGCGCGGCGGCTTCCTGCCGCCGGTGCACGACCTGCCGCGCCGCATGTGGGCCGGCGGGCGCGTTCGGTTCGAAGCCGATCTGCACGTCGGCGATCCCGTCACCAAGGTCAGCGAGATCCTGAAGGTGGACGAAAAATCCGGCGGCTCGGGGCGGCTCGTGTTCGTCACTGTCCGCCACAGCATCTCCGGCCCCGCCGGCCTCGCCATCGAGGAAGAGCACGACATCGTCTATCGCGGCACCGAAGGCGCGGCGGTGAAAGCCGCCGAGCCCGCCCCGCCGCCGCCCGCCGGGCATTTCGGCCATACCGAACAGCCCAATCCGATCCTGCTGTTCCGCTATTCCGCGCTCACCGCCAACGGCCATCGCATCCACTACGATCTGGACTACGTCACCAACGAGGAAGGCTATCCCGGCCTGATCGTGCACGGCCCGCTGCAGGCCACTTGGCTCGCCGATCTGGTCCGACGCCATCGTCCAGGGGCCAAGTTGAAAAAGTTCAGCTTCCGCGGTCGCCGCCCCGCATTCCACCAGAACGCCCTGCAGGTGATCGGTTGGGAAGGACCCGGCAAGCTGCTGCTGGAGACGCGCGACCATGAAGGCGCCATCTGCATGTCCGCGGAAGCGGAGTTGGCATAAGCGGGGCTGGCATGACCAAGCCCGGCGTGACCCGCCGACAAGACCCGCGCTAACCTTTTCTCCCAGCCATAACGGAACAGAACAGCAATGGCCTTCCTGACCGAACCCGAACCCGTCCGCAGTGCCGTGCACCCCGTCCTGCCCGGCATTTCCCGCATCATCGCCGCCAATCCCGGCCCGATGACCTATCACGGCACCAATACCTACCTGATCGAAACCCCCGGCGGCCTCGCCGTGCTCGATCCCGGCCCGGACAGCGCGGAGCATGTGCAGGACATCCTGAACGCCGTCGACGGCAAGCTGAAACTGATCCTGGTCAGCCACACCCATCACGACCATATCGGCGCCGTGCCGGCCCTGAAGGCCGCCACCGGCGCACCGACCGCCGGCTACAAGGACAGCGCCGAACCGGCCTTCGCGCCGGATATCCAGCTCGACGACGGCGAGATCATCGCCGGCATGACCGCGATTCACACACCGGGCCACGCCGCGGACCATATCTGCCTGGCGATGACCGCCCAGGACGGCACCAAGGTGCTGTTCTCCGCCGATCACGTCATGTCCTGGTCAAGCTCCATCGTCAGCCCGCCCTTCGGCGACATGGCGCAGTATTTCGACAGCCTGAAGCTGCTGCTGGATCGGGACGACGAGATCTTCCTGCCCGGCCACGGCCCGAAACTGCCCTACCCCCGCGACCTCGTGCGCGACCTGCTGCATCACCGCGAGGCGCGCGAGAACGCGCTGCTGGCCGAAATCGCCAAGGGTATTTTCGACACCCATGCGCTGATGAACGCGCTCTATTCGCAGGTGGACCCGCGCCTGCGCCGCGCCGCCGAGCGCAATGTCCTGGCGCACATGCTGAAGCTGGAAGCCGAAGGCAAGGCGGTGCGCGACGGAGAGCTTTGGAGGTCTGCCTGATGGATTCCGCCGCCGGTTTTCGCGACTCGCTCCGGGCGTACAAGCCCCGTGTTTTCGTGAATGGTCAGGCGGTGGAAAGCGTTGCCGATGAACCGAGCCTCGCTCCCGGCATCGCCGCCGTCGGCGTGACCTACGA
>CAINEA010000492.1 GCA_903847525.1 uncultured Acetobacteraceae bacterium
TCAAGCGTCTGGCGGCCCTGCTGAAGCGCCTGCCATTCGCCCCGTTGCCCGGCGGCGGCCGCGCGCAGGTGCAGCCGATCCACGTCGACGACGTCACAAGATGCATCCTGGCCGCATTGCGGCATCGCTGGGACGCGCCGCAGGCGCTGGTCATCGCCGGTCCGCGGCCGATGCGCTACCGCGACTTCCTGGCGGCGGTGGCCCGCGCCGCCGGATTGCGGCCGCCGCCGGTGCTTGCGGTCCCGGAGTTGCTGCTGCGCGCACTCGCCACTCTCACGCCCCTGGTGCCCAGGTTGCCGACCATCCGCGCGGCCGAAATTCGCCGGCTGACCGAGGATAAGGATTTCGACATCGGCCCGATGCTGGAATTACTGGGTATCCAGCCGATCGACCTCGAGGAAGGGCTCGCCCGAAGCAATCTGAAGCCGGCGGTTTAGTGGCTCAGTAGCCGGTAGTCGCCGCTGGAGGACGGTATTCCCTTGCCGGCCTCCGCCAGGTCCCGCATCAGCCGATCGGCGATCGGGGTGCGGAAATGCAGTGGATCCCAGTAATGCGTCGGCTCGTCGGTGATCGGGCTGGGGATCATGAAATCGACCACATGCGTGTTCGGTGTCCGCTTGGCGATTTCGGCCATCCGCGCCTTGCACTCGTCCATCCCCGCCGCCGCGTTGCTGCCGACGGGCGGCAGGATGCCGCGATAATAGGGCACGAAGAACAGGATCTTCTCGGTCGAGTCTGGCAGCTGATCGAGCGCATCCTGCAGCAGTTGATGGGTGGGGAACTTCAGGGCCGCGCGATCGAGGTTGCTATGCTGGACCGGTTGCGCGGCTTCCACCGGCGGCAGCTTCGGCCGCACCCGCTCGAAATCGTACATCCCCTCGTCGGGCAGGAAGTTCGTATACCCATCCCGCCCATAGCGCCGCTTCTTCGTGCCGATCAGCATGGCGAACTGCGAGGCCGCCTCTTGCACCGCGTAGGGCGTCAGCATCTCGCGGTAGCCGGCCCACCGGTTGGTCCCGTACATCCACTCCGGAAATGCGCGCGGCGTTAGCTTTTCGTAGGTGTCGCCGGTGCCGCACCAGACATTGTCGAGCCCGACCATCACGACTTTCGCATGGGGATGGGCGCGGGCGAAAACCTCCATCATCCGGGACTGCTCATAGGCAGTCGCGCTGTTCATCGCGAGATTGACGAACGACGCGCCGAATTCGGGATTTAGCACCACCGGGCGCAGCAGCCGGGCTGTCGAGGTGCCGAAAACCGCGCTGTCGAAGGCCGGATTGCTTGCCAAAGCGGGAAACGCGAAACGTGCATTGGTCGAAACCGGGCCACGATGGAGAGGCGGCGACAACGGCAGGACATCCCAGGGATCGACGGCCACCACGAACGCATAGATGAAGGCCGTGACGCCCAGTGCCGTACCCACCGCCCACTGGAAGAACCGCCGCCAGGCCAACCCGGCTGCCCCCTGTTCGCGCATGTCAGAACTGGAAATAGATGAATTCATTGGGAAGCCGCCCACCGATCAGCAAGAGCATCAAGGCCATCGCCACGCCGGCCGCGCTGGCCAGCCACGGTGAGGGGCGCAGCAATTCCAGCGCCAGGCGCTGCGTTGTTGGCCCGAAGATCGCGAACCCGGCCGCCAGCGGAACCACCCAACCATCCGCCA
>CAINEA010000493.1 GCA_903847525.1 uncultured Acetobacteraceae bacterium
CTGCATGGCGACATGAACAAGGCCACGGTCTTCAACGCCTCGCCGGCCGACCAGGCCGCGCAGTTCGTCAAGGCCGGCTTCGATTGGCTGCATGTGGTCGACCTGAACGGCGCCATCGAGGGCCAATCGATGAACGCCGAGGCGGTCGAGGCCATCCTCGGCGCGGTCTCCGTGCCGGTCCAGCTGGGGGGCGGCATCCGCACCCTGGCCGGTGTCGAGGCCTGGATCGAGGCCGGCGTCAGCCGGGTGATCCTGGGCACCGTGGCCGTGCGCGATCCCGAACTGGTCAAGACCGCCGCCCGCAACTGGCCCGAACAGATCGCCGTCGCCGTCGATGTGCGCGATGGCAAGGTCGCCGTCGATGGCTGGACCGGCGCCTCGGACCTCGACCCGATCGAGCTGTCCAAGCGCTTCGAGGATGTCGGGGTCGCCGCCCTGATCGTCACCGACATCAGCCGCGACGGCGCCATGACCGGCGTCAATGTCGAAGGCGTCGGCGCGGTGGCCGATGCGGTCGCCATCCCCGTCATCGCCTCGGGCGGCGTCGCCTCGGTGGACGACATCCGCAAACTGCAGGCGCGGGCGGGCGAGCCGATCGCCGGGGCCATCCTGGGCCGCTCGCTCTACAACGGCGCCATCGACCCGGCCGAAGTCATCGCCATCGCCAACCGCAGGGCGGCCAAGGTCTGATGCTCAAGGTCCGCGTCATTCCCTGCCTGGACGTCAAGGACGGGCGGGTGGTCAAGGGTGTGAACTTCGTGTCCCTGCGCGATGCTGGGGACCCGGTAGAGCAGGCGGCCGTGTATGACGCCGCCGGCGCGGACGAACTCACCTTCCTCGACATCACCGCCAGCCATGAAAACCGCGACACGATTCTGGACGTGGTCTCCCGTACCGCCGCGCGCGTGTTTCTGCCGCTAACCGTCGGCGGCGGCATCCGTTCGGTGGACGACATGCGCCGCCTGCTGCTGGCCGGCGCGGACAAATGCAGCATCAACTCCGCCGCCATCGCCCGGCCGGACCTGATACGGGAAGCCGCCGAGAAGTTTGGCAGCCAATGCGTGGTTGTCGCCGCCGACGCCAAGCGCACCGGGCCGGATCATTGGAGCATCTTCACCCATGGCGGCCGGCGCGATACCGGCATCGACGCGGTGCAATGGTGCCGTCAGGCGGCCAAACTCGGCGCTGGAGAGATCCTCCTGACCAGCATGGACCGGGATGGCACCGGGCTTGGCTTCGACCTCGACCTGTTGCGCCGGGTTTGCGCCGCTGTGCGTGTGCCGGTCATCGCATCGGGAGGCGTGGGCACGCTGCAGCATTTCGTGGAAGGCGCCCGGGCTGGTGCCACCGGACTGCTGGCCGCCAGTGTCTTTCATTTTGGAACCTTCACCATTGCCGAGGTTAAGGCGGCACTGTACGACGCGGGATTACCTGTGCGCCTGGCCCGCCAGGCCGCCTGAGGAATTCGACATTCATGGCCAACTCCCTCAAGAAGAAAGCCCTGGTTTCCAGCGCTTCGAAGCCGGCAGCCAAGCCATCGGCCGCCAAATTGGCAAAGCCGAAGCCGGCGAAAGCCAAGCTGGCGAAGCCCAAGTTGGTGAAACCGGGCAAGAAGATCCCCAAGGCTGTCAGCCAGCATATTGCCCGGACAGCTGCACTCCCCTCCGATCCGTCGGTAATCGATCGCCTGTGGTCGGTGGTGCTCAGCCGGCGTGACGGCGACCCGGCGACCAGCCATTCCGCCCGCCTGCTCTCCCGTGGCGTCACGAAAGTGGCGCAGAAATTCGGGGAGGAGGCGGTGGAAGCGGTGATCGAGGCTGTGGCCGGCAACCGCGAGGCTCTGATCGGCGAAAGTGCCGACGTGCTCTATCACCTGCTCGTGCTCTGGGTATCGGCCGGGATCTCTCCAGAAGATGTCTGGGCCGAACTCCGCCGGCGCGAGGGGATCAGCGGCATCGCCGAGAAGGCCGCGCGTTCGCTGCCGGTTGCACTGCGGCCGAATACCCGGAAAATCCCCTGATTATTCACACCCGCTGATTGAACAAGGGAAAGCCAGATGCCGGTTCAGGGATTGCCGCCTTACGACGATAACAACATCTTCGCCAAAATTCTGCGCGGGGAAATCCCCTGCAAGAAGGTGTTCGAGAACGATTGGGCACTCGCGTTTCACGACATCGCGCCGCAGGCACCCGTGCATGTACTGGTGATTCCGAAGGGCAAATACTGCTCCTTCGCCGATTTCTCCGCCAACGCCCCCGCCGAAGAAATTGCCGGCTTTGCCCGCGCCGTTGGCCAAGTTGCGCGCGACCTTGGATTGGAGGCACCGGGCTATCGGTTGATCTCCAACATGGGCGAGCACAGCGGCCAGGAAGTGCCGCACTACCACGCCCATATCCTGGCCGGCAGGCCGCTCGGAAGGATGTTGCCGAAGACCTGACTAGACAGGCCTTGCCACCTCGGCCTTGTCGGGCCTCATTCATCCGCCGCCAGGCGAGCTGCCTGATCCTCGGCAGTGAGCTTGTCGACGAACTCGTCCAGATCGCCCTGCATGACCTTGTCGATCTTATAGAGCGTCAGGTTGATCCGGTGATCCGACACCCGCCCCTGCGGGAAATTGTAGGTGCGAATACGCTCCGACCGGTCTCCGGTGCCGACCTGCGATTTTCGGTCGGCGGAGCGCGTCGCGTGCAGGCTGGCGCGCTGCTGTTCGTACATCCGCGCGCGCAGGATCTTCATCGCCTTGGCTCGGTTCTTGTGCTGGCTGCGCTCTTCCTGCATCGCCACCACGATACCGGTGGGGATATGCGTGATGCGCACCGCGCTTTCGGTCTTGTTCACGTGTTGGCCGCCGGCGCCGGAGGCGCGGTAGACGTCGATGCGCAGATCACCCTCGTCGATCTGCACGTCCACCTCCTCGGCCTCGGGCAGCACCGCCACGGTGACGGTGGAGGTATGGATGCGCCCCTGGCTTTCGGTGGCCGGCACACGCTGCACACGATGGACGCCGGATTCATATTTTAGCCGGGCGAACACGTTGCGGCCGGTGATTTCGGCGATGCCTTCCTTCAGGCTGCCGAAGCCTGTGTCCTCGAACTCCAGCACCTCGAACTTCCAACCGCGGCTGTCGGCGTATTTCTGGTACATCGCGAACAGTTCTGCGGCGAACAGGCCGGCTTCGTCGCCACCGGCGGCGGGACGGATTTCCAGAATGGCGGAACGCGCATCCGCCTCATCCTTCGGTAGCAGGGAAACACGGATCTCGTGTTCCAGCGCGGGGATTTTTTCCTTCAGTTCGAACAGTTCCGCTTCGGCCAGTTCCCGCATCGTGGGATCGGACAGCAGCGTCTCCGCCTCCTGGTGCGCCTGTTCGGCAGCACGCAGATCCGCAATGCGCGAAACCACCGGCTCAATATCCGATAGTTCGCGCGAGGCCTTCACATAGGCTTCGCCGGAAATGCCTTCGCCGAGCATCGCACGCAGCTCATCGGCGCGGGCGGCAATGCGGTCGAGTTTCGTCGCTAAGTTCATGAACTCAGTTTATCGCAGCCCACCGACGCTTAGATAGGCCGCGCTCTCCCCGACAGATATGCGGCGATTTCGCCGAGCGGCACGGCTTCCTGGCTGCCGGTCCCAAGATCCTTCACCTGGGCAACGCCGCGCGCCAGATCGTCCTCGCCCAGGATCACCGCGGCACGCGCGCCGATGCGGTTGGCGCGTTCCAGCCGGCGCTTTAGGTTGCCGCGATACGCCATCTCGGCCCGCTGGCCGGCGTGGCGCAGCGACTGCAGAACATCCATCGCGGCACCCTCGGCGGCATCCCCAACAGGAATGATCGCGACCGCTGCGGCAATGGCTGGCGGAACTTCCAGCAACATGCCCAGCCGTTCGATCCCCGCGGCCCAGCCGACGGCCGGGGTCTGCGGCCCGCCCATCTCCGCCACCAAGCCGTTATAGCGGCCACCGGCCATCACCGTACCTTGGGAACCGAGCTTACCTGTGACAAATTCGAAGGCGGTATGGCCGTAATAGTCGAGCCCCCGGACGATCTGCGGGTTCTCCACGAACGGCACTGCAAAGCGGAGCAGATGCCGCTTCAGCGTCTCGTAGAAAATGCTGGCGGCCTCGCTCAGATGCGCATGGATGGTCGGTGCGCCCGCCACGATCCGCTTATCGCCCTCGTCCTTGGAGTCGAGGATGCGCATCGGGTTGCGCTCCAGCCGCTCCAGGCTGTCCTTAGACAGCGCGGCCTTGTGGGCGGTGAAATACTCCACCAGCGCGGCGCGATAGGCATCGCGGCTTTCGGTGTCGCCGAGCGTGTTGATTTCCAGGACTGCATCGCCGGCAACGCCCAGAGCGGTCAGGATATCCCAGCCGCAGGCGATCACCTCGGCATCGGCCAGTGGCTCGGCCGGGCCGATCAGTTCCAGGCCGATCTGGTGAAACTGCCGGTAACGGCCCTTCTGCGGCCGTTCGTAGCGAAACATCGGGCCGGCGTAGAAAACTTTCTGCGGCAAAGACTGGGTCAGGCCATTGGTAACCAGCGCGCGGCACACGCCGGCGGTGCCTTCCGGGCGCAGCGTAACGCTGTCGCCGCCGCGGTCATCGAAGGTGTACATCTCCTTCATCACCACGTCGGAGGTTTCACCGAGGGTGCGGGAGAACACCCTGGTATCCTCGAACACCGGCGTCGACCATTCGTCGAAACCATAGGACACGGCGATGCGCCGCGCGGTATCGATCACATGCTGGTGGCGCCGCTGGTCCTCGCCAATGAGGTCACGGGTGCCGCGGACGGGTTGCAGGTCAGCCAATTTATTCAGCGGCCTCCAGCTCGGCCTTCTTCGCCAACTCGGCCGCCTTCAGTTCCGCCGCCTTGGCTTCCACCAGGGAAACGATGTGATCGACCATGCCATTGCTCTCGATCGTGTGGTCGGTCTTGCCGGCTGCGTAGATCATGTGCCTTCCGTTGCCGCCGCCGGTCAGGCCGATATCGGTCATCAACGCCTCGCCAGGCCCGTTCACCACGCAGCCGATGATGGACAGGGTCAACGGCGTCTCGATATGCGCCAGCCGATCCTCCAGGGTCTGCACCGTCTGGATAACGTTGAAGCCCTGCCGGGCGCAGGACGGGCAGGAGATCACCTTCACGCCGCGATGGCGGATGCCAAGGCCTTTTAGGATATCCCAACCGACCCGGACTTCTTCCTCCGGCTCATCGGACAGCGACACCCGCAAAGTGTCGCCAACGCCGGCCCACAACAGCGAGCCCAGGCCGATGGAGGATTTCACCGTACCCATGCGTCGCCCGCCGGCCTCAGTCACGCCGATATGCAGCGGGTGGTCACAAACCTCGGCAAGCTGCTGGTAGGCAGCCACCGCCAAGAACACGTCGGATGCCTTCACGCTGATCTTGAACTCGTGGAAATCGTGATCCTGCAGGATCTTGGCGTGCTCGAGCGCCGATTCCACGAGGGCTTCGGGGTTCGGCTCGCCGTATTTCTCCAGCAAATGCTTCTCCAGCGAGCCAGCATTCACGCCGATACGCATGGAGCAACCATGATCCCGCGCGGCCTGAACCACTTCGCGCACCCGCTCAGAGCTGCCGATATTGCCGGGGTTGATGCGAAGGCAGGCCGCGCCGGACCGCGCCGCCTCGATCGCGCGGCGATAGTGGAAATGGATATCGGCGACGATCGGCACGTCTACCTGCCGCACGATATCCTTCAACGCCAGCGCACTTTCCTGATCGGGGCAGGAGACGCGGACGATATCCACCCCGGCCGCTTCCGCCCGCTTGATCTGCGCCACCGTGCCCGCGACATCGGTTGTCAGCGTGTTGGTCATGGTCTGCACCGTGATCGGCGCATCGCCGCCCACAGGTACCCGTCCGACATGGATTTTCCGCGACACGCGACGGGTGATCTGTTGGTAGGGACGGTACTGCATGGGATCGCTCTCCAGCTTATGCGACGAAGGCCGCGCCGGCATCGGCAGCGCGGACGGTCACGAAACGCTCAGACAATAGGACTGACAGAATAGGGATCCACAGGTCCAAACACCACCCGCAGCCGCCGATTTACCAAATAGGGGGTCTAATTGCTCCCGGGCGGAACGTAGGCCGCGTCAGACCCCTGCGCCGGTTTCGGCTTTGGTGGCGGAGGCGGCGCCATAACCACTTGCGCACCCAGTTTGTTATCGCGGATCAGGTCCACATCCAACGGCAAATCACGCCGGGAGGTGCCCGCCCCCGACAGCGCGATCAACTGTGTGCCATCAAGTAGGATTTCGGTGTTGTTAGCGTTGCCGGTGTTAAGCAACAGGCCCGGCTTAGGCGGAACCGGCCAGATTTCCCCGGCCTTCAGCACCTTGCGCAAAAGCACCTGTCCGGATCGCTCGCGTACCTGAACCCAGGCGTCGCCGTGGGCCCGCAATACCAGCCGCTGCCCATCCGGCGCCGGGGTTGGGGCCACGGCCCCGACAACGACAGCCGGCACGATCCCCTGCACTACGGTCGGCGGCGGTACTGCGCCTGGCACGGGCGGCAACGGAATGGCCGCGGCGGCGGACGAGGGCGAAATCGACGGCCCTGGCTGCGCCGGCTCGCCGGGCTCGGGGATGTCTCGGGAAGCCACGGCAGACCCGCTCGGGGGCGCAGAAGGTGGCACAGCCTGCTCGGCCAGCGGAGCAAGATGAGTTGGGATCGACGGCACCACTTCGGCGGGCAGACGTCCCTCCCCGGAAAGCTTGTACCAGCCGACATAGGCACCAACGGC
>CAINEA010000494.1 GCA_903847525.1 uncultured Acetobacteraceae bacterium
CGAAGCTGTTCACCGCACCGAAGGAACGCCGCACCCAGGAATACATCACCGGCCGGTTCGGCTGAGCGGGAACGGGAAGCAAATAATGCCGAACACATCGGAACACCTGGTCAAGAGCTACGATCAGGAACTCAAGCGCCTGCACAGCCTGATCGCCGACATGGGCGGCATCGTCGAAAGCCAGGTGGCCAATGCGTCCGAGGCCATCCTCGCGCGCGATTCTGCCACCGCGGCGCGGGTGATCGAGGACGACAAGAAGGTCGATGCGCTGGAGCGGGAGATCGAGCAGTTCGTCATCCGCATGCTGGCGCTGCGCCAACCGATGGCCGGCGATTTGCGCCAGATCGTGGCGGCCCTGAAGATCACCGGCGATCTGGAGAGGATCGGCGACTATGCCGCCAACGTTGCCAAGCGCGGGATCGTGCTGAGCCAGGCGGCCCTGCCGTTCAGCCTGTCCGGCATCGGCCACATGACGGTGCTGGTCCAGGAGAACTTGAAGACGATCATCGATGCGATCGGCGAGGAAGACGCCGACGCGGCGCTGGAGGTGTGGCGGTCGGATCAAACGATCGACGATCTGTACAACACCATCTTCCGCGAACTGATCACCTACATGATGGAAGACCCGCGCAATATCTCGGCCTGTGCGCATCTGCTGTTCATCGCCAAGAACCTGGAACGCATCGGCGATCACGCCACCAACATCGCCGAGACGATCTACTACGCGGTGAAGGGCGAGGTGATCCCGGAAGACCGGCCAAAGGGCGACATGTCGTCCTATGCCGTGGTCCGTCCGAAGGAAGACTGACCGCCGATCCCGTGCGTGTGAACCCTGCTGTTTCGATTACCACGCAACCCAACGAACGGATGCATTATGGCTGACGGCACTGCCCAATTGTCCAAACCCCTGGTCCTGGTCGTCGAGGATGAGGCGGCGCTGGCGACCATGCTGCGCTACAATCTGGAAAAGCAGGGCTTTCGCGTCGATGAGGCGGCAGACGGCCAAGAGGCGCTGACACGCATCGCCGAAAACCAGCCGGACCTCGTGCTACTCGACTGGATGCTGCCGGTCATGTCCGGCATCGAGGTGTGCCGCCAGATCCGCCGCCGCCCGATTACACGCGATCTTCCGGTGATCATGGTCACCGCACGGACCGAGGATCAGGATGCGGTCCGCGGCCTCAACACCGGCGCGGACGACTACATCACCAAGCCGTTCAGCATGGAGGCGCTGCTGGCCCGCATGCGCGCGCTGCTGCGCCGGTCCAACTCGGTGCCGGCCAAGGGGCTGCTGAGCTTCCACGACATCAGCATGGATTTGTCCGCACACCGCGTGCAGCGCAACAGCCGCCCGATCCATCTGGGCCCGACCGAGTTCCGCCTGCTGGAGTTCTTCATGCAGCATCCGCGCCGGGTCTTCTCGCGCGAGGAACTGCTGGACGCGGTCTGGGGGCCGGACATCCACGTGGAACCGCGCACAGTGGACGTGCATATCCGCCGGCTACGCAAATCGATCAACTCCGACGGCGAACTCGACATCGTCCGCACAGTCCGCGCCGCCGGTTACGCACTGGATACCGAGGTCGTCTGACGCGGGGGCGGGGTAATTCAGTGAAGTAAGTAAGGCCAGGGGGCTTTGCCCCCTGGACCCCCACCAAGGGCTAGCCCTTAGCGGGGTCCAGGGGCAGAGCCCCTGGCCTTTCTTCCCTTTACTGGAGTGGCCTAACCCGCGTCAGGTGAGTTCGGGTTCAGTGGAACGTGCCGCGGAGATACTGGTTCGGCAGCGGCGACTTGGCGCCCAGTGTCATTGCCGCGCGGATCGGCCAGGACGGATCGCCCAGCAGGATGCGGGCCAGGAAGATCAGGTCGGCGCGCTGGTTGCCCAGGATTTCCTCGGCGTGCTCGGCCTTGGTGATCAGCCCGACGGCGCCGGTCGCGATGCCGGCCCGGTTGCGGATCGCATCGGCGAACGGCACCTGATACCCCGGATGCAGGGACGGCACGCGCGCATCCGGCGACACCCCGCCCGAGGAGCAGTCGATCAGGTCCACGTCGCCGCGCGCCTTGAGCATGCGGCTGACTTCCACCGTGTCGTCGATGGTCAGGCCGCCGGCCAGGTAGTCCACGCAGGACAGGCGCACGAACAGCGGCAGTTCGGCCGGCCATACT
The DNA here is from genome assembly GCA_903847525.1 of uncultured Acetobacteraceae bacterium. Lineage (GTDB taxonomy): Bacteria > Pseudomonadota > Alphaproteobacteria > Acetobacterales > Acetobacteraceae > PALSA-911. The sequence goes on from CAINEA010000494.1 coordinate 2,170, forward strand.
GCGCGCACCGCGTCGATCGTCTCCATCAGGAAGCGGGCGCGCCCGGCCAGATCGCCGCCATACTGGTCGTTGCGCTGGTTGGTGATGGGCGACAGGAACGAGTGCGCGAGGTAGCCGTGCGCGGCATGGATCTCGATGATCTTGAAACCCGCTTCCAGCGCCATTTTGGCGGTGGCGGCGAAGCTGGCCGAAACGCCGGCGATGTCGGCGGGGGAAAGCTGGATCGGGTTGGGCGCGCCGGGCGTGAAGGGCACGGTGCCCGGTCCGACCGTCTGCCAGGCGCCGGCGTCGGCGGCCAGCGGCGCGCCGCCTTCCCAGGGGACATTGCAGCTCGCCTTGCGTCCGGCATGGGCGATCTGGATGGCCGGGACCGCGCCGGCCGCCGCGATCACGCTGGCCAGGCGCTTCAGTTCCGCCGCCTGCGAGGGGCTGTAGGCGCCGAGGCAGCCCGGCGTGATGCGGCCGATATCGGCGACCGCGGTCGCTTCGACCATGACAATGCCCGCGCCGCCGTACGCCCGAGCGCCCAGATGCTGCACGTGCCAGTCATTGGCATGACCGTCCTCGGCGGAATACTGGCACATCGGCGCGACCGCGATGCGGTTGCGCGCGGTAACGGAACGGAAGGTAATGGGTTCGAACAAAAGTGGGCTGGCGGCCATCGGGTCGGCGTCCTTTAGGTTTCCTGGAAGCCCGCCGGATACAGGCAAGCAAGGCCGATGGCAATCCGGCCGGATTAGGGCTAACCAGCAGTTTCCGTGCTAAATTGTTTTGCTCTGGAATGGCCGCCTGACGCCGATGAACATCCTCTCCATCCAATCCTGGGTCGCCTATGGCCATGTCGGCAATGCCAGCGCGGTGTTCCCGTTGCAGCGGTTGGGCGCGGAGGTTTGGGCGATCAACACCGTGCAGTTCTCCAACCATACCGGCTACGGCGACTGGACTGGCCAGGTGTTCACCGGGGACGACGTGCATGCGCTGGTGAACGGGATCGACCGGCGTGGCGCGCTGGCGCGGTGCGATGCGGTGCTGTCCGGCTATATGGGCGATGCCGGCATCGGCGAGGCGGTGCTGAACGCCGTGGCACGTGTTCGCGCCGCCAACCCGGGCATGCTGTATTGCTGCGACCCGGTCATCGGCGACGACGATACCGGTGTGTATGTCCGGCCGGGCATCGAGGCGATGCTGCGCGAGCGCGCCCTGCCGCAGGCCGATATCGCCACCCCGAACCGGTTCGAACTGGAACGGCTGACCGGGATCGATTGCTCCACGCTGGACCGCGCGAAGGCGGCGATCGCGCAATTGCAGGCCACCATGCACGCGCCAGGTCCGCGCGCGGTGCTGCTGACCAGCCTGGACACGGATGACACGCCGACCGACTGCATCGACCTGCTGGCGGCGGAGGGCGGTGCGTTTCATTTGCTGCGCACGCCGCGCCTGCCGGTGCAATTGAACGGCGCGGGCGATGTGATCGCGGCCCTGTTCCTGTTTCATCGCCTGCGCGGGGGCAGCGTTGCACGGGCCCTGGAGTCGGCCGGGTCGTCCGTGCACGGATTGCTGCGCCGGACCGCCGAGGCCGGATCACGCGAGATCCTGACCGTCGCGGCACAGGACGAGTTCGTTGAGCCGTCTTTGCGGCTGACCAGCGTGCCATGCTGAGGCCCGTGGCATTGCCGGCGGCCCTTCACCGGGTGCCCCGTTTACCAAGATCTCGGATGGTTTCATGCGCTTCTTGAAAGTCTATACGAGGGTCCTGCTTTTCCTGGGCGCCGATCTGAAGGTCGCGCTTTTTCTAGGCCTTGCGAACCTGGCCGTGGCGACGCTGCACTTCATCGATCCGGTGCTGTTCGGCCGGGTGATCGAATTGCTCGGCCGCGCCGCGGACATGCCGCAGGCTGAATTGTGGCACGACGCGACGCGCCTGCTCGGCATCTGGGCCGCGGTGGGGATCGGCGGCATCGCCGCCAACGGGGCGGTGGCGTTGCAGGCCGAACGGCTGTCGCACCGCAACCGGCTGCGCGCCATGAGCCGCTACTACAGCCATGTGCTGTCGCTGCCGCTGTCGTTCTACGGCGACACCCAGTCCGGCCGGCTGATGAAGGCGATGATCGCCGGATCGGAATCGCTGTTCGGAGTCTGGCTGACCTTCTTCCGCGACCATCTGGCGACGATCCTGTCAGCCGTCGTGCTGCTGCCGCTGACGCTGTTCATCAACTGGAAGCTCGGCGCGGTGCTGATCGTGCTGGTGGTGGTTTTCGTGACGGTTACCGCCGTGGTGATCCAGCGTACTGAGGCCGGGCAGCTGAAGGCCGAGCAGCTCAATTCCGCCCTGTCCGGCACCGCGCAGGATGCGCTGTCCAACGTGATGGTGGTGCAGGCCTTCACCCGGCTGACGGCGGAAACGCGGCTGTTCAGCGACATCGCAGCCGAGTTCATCCGCCATCAGTTTCCGGTGCTGAACTGGTGGGCGCTGGTCAGCGTGCTCACCCGCGCGTCCAGCACCGTCGCGGTGATCGTGATCGTCGCCGTCGGCACCGTGCTGCATGTGCAGGGCGAGGCGAGCGTGGGCGAGATCGTGTCCTTCATGGGCATCGCCACGCTGCTGATCGGCCGGCTGGAATCGGCGGTGTCGTTCGCCGCTGCCCTGTTCTCCCGCCTGCCGGCGCTGGAGGAGTTCTTCGCCATCCTGGATGCGCGCAGCTCGGTGCCGGAAAAGCCGGATGCGGTGAAGCTGGTGGCAACGGCCGGCGAGGTCGTGTTCGAGACCGTCGGCTTCGCCTATCCCGGCGGCCCGAACATACTGACCGATTGCAACTTTGTCGCCCGTCCCGGCACCACCGTGGCCCTGGTCGGGCAGACCGGTGCGGGTAAATCGACCGCGATGGCGCTGCTGCAGCGCCTGTGGGACCCGTCCTCCGGCCGGGTGCTGATCGATGGCCAGGATCTGCGCGACGTGACCTTGGAAAGCCTGCGCGGCGCCATCGGCGTGGTGTTCCAGGAAAGCATGCTGTTCAACCGCACCATTCGCGAGAACCTGCTGACCGGCCGTCCGGAGGCGACCGACGAGGAACTGGAAACAGCCTGCCGGCTCGCGGATGCGCATGAATTCATCATCCGCCAGCCGCAAGGCTACAGCACCATGATCGGCGAGCGCGGCAGCACCCTGTCCGGCGGTCAGCGCCAGCGCCTTGCGATCGCCCGCGCGCTGCTGAAGGACCCGCCGATCCTGATCCTGGAAGAGGCCACCAGCGCTCTGGACGCCGCGACCGAGGCGAAGGTGAGCAAGGCGCTGGCGGCGCTGATGGTGGGCCGCACCACCTTCATCATCGCCCATCGACTGTCCACGGTGCGCGATGCCGACGAGATTCTGTTGTTCGATGCAGGGCACATCGCCGAGCGGGGCAGTTTTTCGGAATTGCTGGCCCTGGACGGGCGGTTCGCCAAACTCGTTTCCACCCAGCTCACGCCCGCCCTGGCCCAACCTGCGCATACCGCCGAATAGGGTTGCCGCTTCACATCTTGTTGCACCGCACACCGGAAAGTTGCATCCGCGGGCCTCGTGGGCGCAGGTTTACCGATCACCGGAAGCCGCGCCCGATCGGCGCGGCGGTGCGGGCGGATCGGCCCGTCATTGTCCTGGGTATGGTCTGGGTGGTTGGCGGCCTCACGCCCGGCTCGATAAGCAGGGGGGCTTGCCATGACGATTGCTGCGATCCTCAAGCACAAGGGCACGGAAGTCGTATCTATCACGGAACAGGCCGGCATGGCCGAACTCGTGCGGCTGCTCGCCAACCGCCGGATCGGCGCGGTGCCGGTGATGAACCATGCCGGCGAACTGGTCGGCATCATTAGCGAACGCGACGTGGTGTCCGCGCTTGGCGCACATGGCGCGGCGGCGCTCGACCAGCCGACAGCTTCGTTCATGACCCGCTCGCCCCGCACCGGCACGCCGCGCACAACGGTGGCGGAGGCCATGGAAGTGATGACGGATGGCCGCTTCCGCCATCTGCCGATCCTGCACGAGGAAAAACTGGTGGGCATCATCAGCATCGGCGACGTGGTGAAGGCGCGGCTAATGCAGCAGGCGCAGGAGGTGGATAGCCTGAAGGCCTATGTCGCGGCCTGAGTAGCGAATGGGCTGGCTCTGTGGGGCGGCCGATCACCAGTTCGCAAACATGATCGCCACGGCCACGCCCATGGTCAGCGTGGAAAGCCAGCCCATGGTCCGCAGCACGGGCGGCAGGGTGAAATGGCCCATCACCTTGCTTTGGGTCGCCATCAGCATGATCACGACCATCAGCGGCACCGCGACCACGCCGTTCAGCACTGCCGCCCAGAACAGCGCCTTGATCGGGTCGATGCCGACGAAATTGATGCCGATCCCCACCAGGGTGGCCACCGCGATGGTGGCGTAGAATGCCTTGGCATCTTTGGGCAGGCGGCCGAGGCCAGTGGGCCAGCCGAGCGCCTCGCCAACGACGTAGGCGCAGGAGCCTGCAAGCACCGGCACTGCGAGCAGGCCGATGCCGATGATCCCGGCGGCGAACAGGAAAAAGGTGAATTCCCCGGCGATCGGCCGCAACGCTTCGGCCGCCTGAGCCGAGGTTTGGATATCGGTAATGCCATGCGCATGCAGGGTGGCAGCCGTGGTGACGATGATGAAGAGGCTGATGAGGTTGGAATAGCCCATGCCGACATAGGTATCGATCCGCATTCGCCCCAGAGCGGCGTGGGCCTGCTCGGGTTTTTCCAGCAGCGATTCGGCTGCCGGATCGACGCGCATATCCTCGGCCTCCTGGGACGATTGCCAGAAGAAGCAATGCGGCGTGATGGTGGTGCCGAGCACGCCGACGATCATGATGACATAGCCAGCATCGAACGAAAAGCTGGGCACAAAGGTTGCGACTGCAACCTCCCGCCAGGACACACCGACCACCAGCGCCGTGGCGACATACGACAGCAGGGTCGCGCTGGTCCATTTTAGAACCTTCACGTATCGCTCGTAGCTGACGAACACTTCCAGCAGGCCGCACCCGACCGCAAAGGCCACGACGTAGATGCCCGTCGGCCCGCCCACCAGCAGGTGCACCGCATCCGCCATGGCCCCAAGGTCGGCGCCGAGATTGGCGATGTTGGCGCCGAGCAGCAGGGCCACGATCGCGCGCAGCAGCCAGGGTGAATAATGCTCGCGGATGTTGCCCGCGATGCCATGCCCGGTGACCCGGCCGATCCTGGCGCTGATCTCCTGGATGGCGGCCATCAGCGGGTAGCAGAACAGCATCACCCAGCACATCGCGTAGCCGAACTGCGCACCTGCCTGGGAATAGGTGGCGATACCCGACGGATCGTCGTCGGATGCCCCGGTGATCAGCCCCGGCCCGAGCAGGGCCAGCAACCCCTTCTTGGGCGGCCCTTTCGGCGTTCGTGCACGGGCAATGCGCCCGGCCATCACGTACCGTTCGACCGAATTGCGCATGGAGGCTCGCGTCATTCTCATCTGGCTCAACGGTTTCAACGCAAATGCGTTGCTTCCACGGTTGGTTCCTGGCATTCGCTTCGTCGTGCCAGGTGGGATTTCGTAATTCCGACAATCCTTTATAACCATTTCTGCGTAAATGCCGTGAGGAGCCCACCGATGGAACCGGATCTGCTCGCCTATTCTCCCATCCTGCATCGCCCGCCCCTGCGCTGGCCGAACGGCGCGCGCGTCGCGCTCTGGGTGGTGCCGAACATCGAGCATTATGAATACCTGCCGAAGTTCACCCGCACCCGCGAACCCTGGCCGCGCTCGCCCTGGCCGGACGTGCTGGGCTATTCGCAGCGCGATTACGGCAACCGTGTGGGGCTGTGGCGGCTGTTCGACACGGTGGACGCCCTGAACAGTCCCTGCACCGTCAGCCTGTCGATGGCGGTGATCCAGCATTACC
>CAINEA010000495.1 GCA_903847525.1 uncultured Acetobacteraceae bacterium
CAGCGCATGCCCAGCATGGATATTCCCGGCGTCGGCCGCATCGCCGTGCTGACCGACCCGCAAGGCGCGGGGTTCTATCTCATCCAACCGGCAATGGAAGGAACCAGTACTGTCTTTAGCCCAGGCAAACCCGGCCACGGCGGCTGGCACGAATTGCACACGACCGATTGGCAGGCGGCGCTGGCCTTCTACGGCACCCAATTCGGCTGGGCGAAAACCGATGCCTTGGACATGGGCCCGATGGGCACCTATCTGCTGTTCAACGCCGGCGGCGATGCCATCGGCGGCATGATGAACAGCCCCAACTTCCCTCACCCGGCCTGGCTCTATTATTTCAACGTCGAGGACATTCGCACGGCCAAGACCCGCGTCGAAGCCGCCGGAGGAACCATCCTCATGGGTCCGCAGGAGGTCCCCGGCGGCATGTGGATCCTGCAGGCCCTAGACCCGCAAGGCGCGATGTTCGCCCTCCTCGCCCCAGCCAAATCCTGAGCGGAAGCAAGCATGTCCAAGATCACCCCCTGCCTGTGGTTCAACGGCGAAGCCGAGGAAGCCGCCAATTTTTACGTCTCCATCTTTCCCGATGCGTCCATTGAATCGATCGCGCGCTACGGCGCCGGCTCCCGCTTTCCGGCCGACACCGCCCTGATGGTGCAGTTCCGGCTCGCCGGCCAAGGGTTCCAGGCCCTGAACGGCGGCCCGGAATACAGCTTCACGCCGGCCATCTCGCTATCAACCGCCTGCCAGGACGCGGCCGAGGTCGACCATCTCTGGAATGCACTGACCGCCGATGGCGGCGAGGAAGGCCGTTGCGGCTGGCTGAAGGACCGCTTCGGAGTCTCCTGGCAGATCGTCCCGGACGGGCTGGGCGCGCTGCTGTCGGACCCGGACCGGGCACGTGCCCAACGCGCCACCCAGGCGATGATGGGCATGAACAAGCTGGACCTCGCCGCTATGCGCGCCGCAGCGGACGGAGCCCCAAAATGACCCAGGCCCAATTCGAGCTTGCCGTCGAACGCTACATCGATGCCCCGCCAGAAACCGTCTACAAGATCTGGACTGAGCGCCTGGAAGAATGGTGGGCGCCCAAACCTTGGACCACCCAGATCATCGAAAACGACCTGCGCCCCGGAGGCCGCTCGGCCATGATCATGAGCGGCCCCGACGGCGACACCTCTCCGATGGAAGGCGTGATCCTCGAAGTGATCCCCAACCAGAGCATCGTGTTCACCAACGCCTTCACCGCCGGCTGGATCCCGCAGACCCCATTCATGGTTGGTTTCTTCAGCTTCACGCGAGAGGGCACCGGAACCCGCTACCGCGCCGGCGCCCGCCATTGGGACGAAGCCACGCAAAAGCAGCACGAAGCCATGGGTTTCACCCAGGGCTGGGCCATTGTCGCCGGACAACTCGCCGAGCTTGCCGAAGCCGAAGCGACAAGAGCGGGCTGACGCACCGGTCTAGGTCAGCGCCTTCCAGCCAAATTCCAGGAGGGGCAGGCCGGAAGTCGCGAACGAAACCACATCGTCGATCAGGCCGGGCCCGTACAGCCGCTTCTCGGCAATCGGCCGGCTGACGATGATATTACGCTGCTGCAATACCTCCTTCACCGGCGATCCCGCGAAACCTTCGAACCCCTTGGGCAGCCGGCTCAGCGGATCGCCCCGGACCAGTTCCAGTCCGCCCTCGCGCAACGCCGCCTCGGTCTTCAGCCAGCGTTCGGGCTTCGCCGCGATGGCGCGGCGGATCGATGCCAGATCGCCCGGCTCCGGCCGATAGAACCCCATCGCCAGGAAAGGCCCATCCTCGCCGGCAACCTGTACATACAAGATGCCCTTGCCCTTCGTCGTGCCGTCGCGCGACAGCACCGCCCCGGCATTGGTCTTGTACGGGCTCTTGTCCTTGGAAAACCGCACATCGCGATAGATCCGAAACAAGGATCGCTTCGCATCGCCGCGCAGCGGCATGTCCTGGGTGGCGAAGGCGAATGCCAGCGCCTGAACCAGCGCCCCGAACGGCTGGCGCACCTCGGCTTCATAGATCGGTTTGTGCGCCAGAAACCAGTCCCGGTCGTTGTTCGCCGTCAGCGCCCGGAAGAAGGCGCCAAGCCCCGGCGTAAAGCCCTGAAAACCGACAGAAACCGTCTGGTCCACCTTGGTCTTAGCCATCCATCCTCTCCCTGCCGGTCATCAGACTAACCGCATGTCCATGCCCGCGGCGAGCCAGCTTGCAAGCCCCCTCGTGCCTGTCCACACTTGCGGTCTAACCGAACCCATACCCGACAGAGAACCGATATGGCCAAACCAGAGGGCGTGACCATCTATGGCATCCCCAACTGCGACACGATGAAGAAGGCCCGCTCCTGGCTCGACACGCATCGGATTGCGCACCAATTCCACGACTACAAGAAATCCGGCATCGACCCCGCGGTGCTGACTGGCTGGGTCAAACAACTTGGCTGGGAACCCCTGGTCAACCGCGCCGGCACGACCTTTCGCAAATTGCCCGATGTGGACAAATCCGGCCTCACCGCGGACAAGGCCATCGCCCTGATGCTGGCCCAGCCATCGCTGATCAAGCGCCCGGTTCTCGCCAGGAACAGACAGATTTTGGTCGGGTTCAAACCCGAAATCTACGCGCGGATTTTCGATAAACCGGTTCAGGACTGAACGGCACGGCCATATCATCGCGTTCAAAAATCTGATTGCTTTTTGGTAATCTGGAAGGCTGAATGAACTGGGGATGCATCGAAAAACGTGCGTCGGTAATCTTGCTGCTGGAGTCAACCGATGCGCGCAGCATCAGAATTTCGCGACCTTCTTGGTTGTGCCGTGCTCGTATCGCTTGCCACGAGCCCCGCGATGGCGATCGGTATCGACCGTACCATCACCATCCAGCCCATCGATGTCTGCGACACCAGCGGCAATAATTGCGCGAACGCCAATGATGCGATCCTGAACACGCTGGAAGCCTCCACCCAGACGGTCTGGGCGCAGGCCGGCATCGGCATCACCTTCCTGAAGACCGAGACCTACGACAACAGCGCCTACCAGAGCGTGACGGCGGATCTGACCACGAACTCGCCAACCGACCCCGCCCGTAGCCTGATGCGCGATCCCGGCCATGGCCAGAGTGCCAATCCGCAGGTTCTGAACCTCTATTTCGTCAACCAGTTAACCGATGTGAACAAGCCCGGCTCCCTCCTGCGCGGCTTTTCATTCACCAACGGCAACGGGATGATCGTCGGCCCGACGCCGGTGCTGGATACGCTGGCCCACGAAATCGGGCATAATCTGGGACTGGACCATGCCACCTTTGGCGCCGGCGATGCTGCCAATGTGATGACGTCGGGGGACACTCGCACCTACCCCACGGATGTTACCCAGATCGGCACCGTCGATAAGCTCACCGCGGCGCAGGTCGCCCAGGCACGCAGCCCGCTATTCTCGGTCGGTCAGTTGAGCATGGTTGCGGGCTCGAACCAGAAATCCACCGAACCGGTTAATGGCGACTTCTTCACCCAGCCCGGGCAGCCCGGACTGTTCACCCAGGTCGCGGTGATGTCGCCGACCGGATATCCGAACCTACAGCATCTCACGACAGTGCCGGCGTCCTTCAATCCATTTCTGGCCATGGGTGGTCTGGATAAAGTAACGCCGGCAAACCTGCTGCCGAAAGAATCCCTGACCAGCGTACAGTTTCGGTTCAAGGCCGGAACCGATGTGACCTATGATCGTTTCTACCCGCAGTTGCAGGGCTGGTTCGATTCCAACGGTAACTGGGCGACTTCCCCGGACTACGCTTGCGTTTCCGGCACCTTGAACAGCGTCTGCGGCGCCTCTGGATCGTATAGGGAGTTCACCGTGGCCGGGGTCCGCAGTACCGCCGCAGACGGAACAATCCTTTACACCTGGACCCTGAACGACCCGACAAAGATCCTGGGCTACTACGATTTCTCCTGTGCCAATCCGACCGCATTCTGCACGGATACCGGGTATATCAGCGGTGCACCGGCAACCCTTCCGGCTGTCGGCGCCTATGACGATTTCTTTGCTTATTTTCAGAACCTGGAAAACACCGCCTCGGTCGATCCGTTCTCCGTGCAGTTCACCTACGCCGACGGCTTCACCAGCCAGGGTTTCTTCGATGAAACCACCCACACCGCCTCCACATTGGATCCGTACGCCACCTTCTATCAGCCCGGCACCGCACCCATCGCCGACCCGACACTGACCTTGCCGGATACCTCCTCCGCGCCAATCGAAGGCGAGAGCAACCCGCCATCGCTGGCCTATGTGCCGGAACCGGCCTCCGCACTGCTGCTGCTGGCCGGGCTGCCGCCGCTGGCGGTGCTGCGCCGGGCCCGCTCCGCTTCATCGACAGGGAACCGGGGTTTGGCCTAGTCTGCGCGCCCATCGAGCAGGAGCCCATCCCATGCCGTCCCCAAAGCCGCGCGGCCGCCAGTTTTTCGCCAATCCCGGCCCGACCAACATCCCCGACAGCATCCTGCGCGCCATCGACCGGCCGACGATCGACTTCATGGATCCCGAGTTCATCGCGGTCTACGAGACCTGCTTCGCCGGCGTGAAGCGCCTGCTGGGCACCAACCAGCATGTGTTCATGTATTCCGCCTCCGGCCACGGCTCCTGGGAAGCGACGCTGCTGAACCTGTTCTCTCCCGGCGACACGATCCTTGTCCTGGAATCCGGCTATTTCTCCCTGGAATGGGGCGTGATGGCGAAGAAGCATGGGCTGGACGTCCAAACGATCGCCGCGGACTGGCGCCGCGGCGTCGATATCGCTGACGTCTCGGCCGCGCTGAAGGCAGACACCGGCCATAAGATCCGCGCGGTCTGCGCGGTGCACAACGAAACCTCCACCGGCGTCATGCTGCCTTTGCCGGAAATCCGCGCCGCGATGGACACGGCCGGCCATCCG
>CAINEA010000496.1 GCA_903847525.1 uncultured Acetobacteraceae bacterium
CATCGGCCGCTCCCCAAAAGAGAGCAACTCTAAGCAACCAGCAGGGGCTCGGACCCATCCGTCGCCGCCCAGGCCGGGCGACTTCAAATCGGAAAGATGGGCGATCTCAAATCGGAATCGCGGGCGACTTGCCCCCGGAATTCGCAAACAGGGCACGGAACCCCGGACCGGCGAAGCCCAACTTGTCGCCACCGGCACGGTTCGATGGTGATTGCGGCAGATCCGCGCGTGCGAGCGGCAGGTAGAGGCGCAGCCAGGTCAGGGCCACCAGCCCGAGCGGCACGGCAATGTGCGTCTCATCCACATCGTTCGCCAGACCGGCCGCGCCGTCGGCGATGCGGCAAAGGGTGCGCAGTAGCCCAAGCTTATAGGTCGAACTCTTGGCGTCGTTCAGGATCACGTGACGCAGCAATGGAAGGGCGCCGGTGCCGTCATCAGGCAGGCGCAGTGCCACGCTGGTCCAGGTGACACCGGCGCGTCCCTGAGCATCTGGCGACTCGTAAGTGAACGCTGCCACCAACCCATGGCCGCGGGCCAGCTCTTCCAACTCGGCCAGGCTCACCGGATGCATGCCACGCTCGGGCTCGGATGGGCCGTGGCGCAACGACATGACTAGCAGGCCGCCGGGCTTGAGGAGTATGACCAGTTTGCGCAGCGCCCGGGGACGGTCGGTGGAGGCGAGGTGCATCCACACCGCACTGAGCAGGATCAGGTCAAAGGTGAGGCCGAGACGTAGCGTTGCCGCAAGGTCAGGTAAGCGATCGTCAAGCCAGCGGATCCGCGGCTCAGGGTGCAGTCGGGCGGCCTCGGCGCGCATTGCGGTAGCAGGTTCGACCGCGACAACATCGTGGCCCAGGGTGGCCAACCACGCGGCATCACGCCCGCTTCCGGCTCCTACGTCGAGTATCAGCGCCGGGCTGGTGGGTAACAGGCCCTGAAGCAGGCTGTGGATGCGCCCAGACGGGATCGCCTCATAGGTGCTGGTCAATTGCTGGGCATGACGCTCGTACCAGGCGATTGGATCGGTCATCGGCATGGGCCGAGAATAACCGGAGATAGTTGATTAGTCTCGGCATTTGCCGGATCGGATTGATTTTGACGCGCCTTGGCCCCGATATTTTTGACCCAGACCCGGCCGGTCGAGCGGAGGGGATTCGAACTCTTTGGCGTCACGTCGAAAATATTCTGTGCGTTTACAATGATCTAAAGCTTGGGGGTAAATCGGGCTACCCCCAAGCTTCGGAGAGAGATGGGCACTCTGAGAGCAAAAAGGGAGTTCGTTGCGCCCCTGGAACCCCCAAGGTATGCGAGAAAACCCAGGCTATTCCTGGGGTTCCGGGCGGTCCGTATTGTCGCGGAGAAAAATTATGTGGTGAGTTACTGGAGCGGGCGATGGGATTCGAACCCACGACCCCAACCTTGGCAAGGTCCAGATTATCCTTCGCCTCGCCACTCTCCGCTTCTCTATATCACTATAAAACAATGGTTTATAGATAATATCCTACGCTCGATCGCGACCGATCCGCCCTCTGTTTGCGCCGAATTGCTTACATAGTGCTTACATTTTTTTGCAAGCCTGATAATGTAAGCAGACCGGATCGCAAAGAGGAAGGCGTCATGAGCGGGAGGTTGACCAAGACGGCTGTCGAAGGCCTGGCGCCGCCGGACAAGCAGGGCGAACAGGGCTTCCTTTGGGATGGCGAATTGAAGGGCTTCGGCGTCCGGGTCATTCACTCTGGCCTCAAGACCTTCATCCTTCAGTACCGAGATGCCGACGGCCGGACCCGCCGGATCAAGCTCGGGCGCTTCGGCGCGATCACGGTTGAGAACGCACGCGATCTCGCCAAGGTGAAATTCGGCGAGCTGGCCAAGGGTAATGATCCAGCGAAGAAGCCCGACACACGGAGGAAAACGACCGTGGCAGCACTGTGCGACTGGTATCTTGAGGAAGCCAAGGCCGGTCGCATTCTCGGACGCCGGAACCGGCCGATCAAGGCTTCGACGCTCGCGATGGACAAGAGCCGGATAGAAACCCACATCAAGCCGCTCTTGGGCAAGGCGCTGATCCACACCCTCAAGATCGCCGACATCGAGCGCATGCAGTCGGACATCGTCGCGGGGAAAACCGCTAAGCCGCGTGGCGAGGGCCGAGGCGGCGCGACCACCGGGGGGCCTGGCGTCGCCGCGCGCACTGTGTCGACTTTGCAAAGCATCCTCGGGCACGCAACACGCCTCGATCGCATCGAAGCTCATCCGAGCAAGGGCGCTCGGAAACTGGCCGGAAAGAAGAAGAACCGGCGTTTGAGCGTTCCCGAGATCGTGAAACTCGGCCAGGCGATGCGTCATGCGGCGCTCAAGGAAACCGAAAGCCCCATCGCGCTCGCCATCGTGCGGCTTCTGCTTCTGACTGGGTTTCGGATCTCTGAGGGGCAGGGCCTCGAACGTGAATGGGTCTCCGCCGCGGAAGGCTATGTGGGCTTCCCCGACACCAAGGGTGACGCCCAGGTCAGGGCGATTGGCCCCTCTGCCGTGAAGCTGATCGCACAGCAGCCGGTACGCGTGAATTCGCCCTATGTCTTCCCGTCTGAGGTCGGCGAGGGGCACTATACCGCCGGCAAGGCGTGCCTGGAGCGGCTGTGCGCGTCGGTCGGCATCGAAGGCGTCACGCCCCATACGTTGCGGCACACGTTCGCGAGCGTCGCGGGAGACCTGGGCTTCTCGGAGCTGACCATTCGGGCCTTGCTCGGTCACGGCTCTCAGAGCGTGACCCAGGACTACATCCACATCGACGAGGCGCTGAAGTTAGCCACGGCTCGCACATGCGAGGAAATCGCGTCGCTGCTGGACAAGGGAGAGTCGGCCAAGGCTGCCGGCCCCTCCAAGAAGGCTGCCTGACCTTGGAGGTCAACATTCTCTTGACCTACCAAGGCTTCCAGTTCTCGATGGTGCGCGGCCTCATGAACCCCTCGCCCTCGTTCTTCCAACGATCAAAGGAGGTCGAGTTGGGTGCCTCGAACAAGGCGACACCGTGCCGGTTTGTTGCCGATGGTCGAACCACCTTCAGCCGGCCGTCCCCGTCAATTTCGACGTAGGGGTAGAGGCCGAGAAACTCCCGTCCGCGATAGTGTTTCTGATCGTCGGCTAGGACTGGAAGGATGGCAACATGGCCGTTTTGGCCGTCGAACCATCCGAGTTCCCAGCACATCCAGAGCGACTGAGCAGCGCCTTCTGTGTCGAGGAACAGCAGACTTGTGCTCGCAGCCATGACGGCCCGGATGAAGGCAGCGTTCGCCGGGGTTACGGCGTCACGGTGCGCTTCCGGAGCGGCGATCCAATCGCAGAACACCCTGTAGCCCATCTCTGTCAGGAGATCATAAACCCCCAGGACAATCTCTGCGTCCCGGATCGTCTGCGACATGAAGATGTCGTAACTGGCGTCCCGCCTGCGCGCGACGCTGGCCAAGGCCTCGTCAACAGAGACGCCTTCAGCGCGCGCCCGACGGCGCGCGCGGGCTCGCATGTCTCCCTCGTGAAGGTACGCCATCTAAGGGGTCGGGCTGCTGGGCTTTGGGTGCTGCCAAAGCCGATCAGCAACCGCCGGCGGCTGCTCAGTTGGACTCCGGTAACGCATCTCCTTAACGGAGACACCAAGGTGCCTGTGAAACAGCGCTATATAGTCCAGATCGTCCCGGAGATCGGGGGGGACGCTCCCTATACGCTGCGCAACGTCAAGAACTGCACCACCCGTCGAAATCACGGGCAGCGGCGCTACGTTTGGCTGCAACTGTTGCAGAAGATCAAACTCCTGGACGATACCGCCCATCCCTCCGATGAATACCGCCGCCGTGAAGTTGAAGTCCGAAAACATCCGTTCTCGCATTAGCCGCAGGCTATGTTCGCGATCGTGCCCGACGTCGTCGGTGTAGGTAACGTTCTGGAAGCGTTGATTATCTTCGGGATACTCGTCTTTGAAGTGCTTGCTTTGATAAAGCTTGACCCAGTCTCCGTATTCGATACCGAGCCCTTCGGCGATGACCCATATCATCGGCGTGATTGCGGGCTGGCCGCCCCACACGAGCAGACGCCGGCCAAGCGTGACATGAACGAGCGCCGATACCGCAGCCGTGATTGCGACCGTATCAGCCGTCTTGGCATATTGCGGACCCCGTTTGGGATCAGGCACGCCGGCAGACAGGAAGATAGCGTCGGTCATGCTTGGCCCTCCCACGCCGCAAGCGTCCACGCTGCCTCCGCGACCCGAATGGCGCGAACCGTACTGATGTTCTGATCCAGCCATTTGAGGTGTGCAACCCACTGATCGCGGATGCCGATGTGATCATAAACAAGGATCGGCCTTTCGCGCTGATCTGCTTTCTGAGCCTTCTCGGCGACATCGTTGAATAGGTCCGCGGTCGGAATCCCGACGATCGGATAGGCCCAAAGCTTGCTACTGTCTGGCAACCGCAGCGAAATTGCGCGATGTGCGCCAACACCCTCGACCGTACCACCGATCTTCTCGACTTCCGCTCGGAGCTTGCCCGTGATCGACATGTATCGGGCGGCGATACTGCGGCTCCGTAGACTCTCAATCGCAAGGACGATCTGGTCGGCAATGCCGTCGACAATCGGACCGTCGCCACCGCTGAGTTCCGCTCGATCCAGATAGATTGTTTCGGCGAAATCGGTGTGATTCGTTGGCGAATGATCGGGCCAGACCACGCGGAGCACGTGGATCTCTTTCGCCCGGGCGCGGCCGAGTTCTTGACGCGTCCATTTGCTCTCGAAATAGGTCGGCGTGTCGAGCATGACCATAACATCTGAGTCGCAGAGCCGATGCCAGAGCACGTCCTGGAATGGCTCGCCCGGGCGAATGTCGTGCGTATCGAGGAAGACGTCGAAACCACGTCCGCTCAGCAGATCGTGGAGTTGGACGGCCGCATTGCGAGACTCCACTCGTCGGTAGCTCACGAACACCCGGCGCTGGCGCCGGAGAAGACCGATACATTCCAGGAGCGCCACGGCCAGCTCCAGCATCTCAGGATCGTCGGCTCGGCGACGAAGGCCATTCGCTCCTTGGAGAAAGGCGGGCACCATGGCACCAAAATCGCCAGCAGCCGGCACGGTTGGGATCACCGGCAAGCTCGAAGCGAAAGCGCGACGCGTCAACTCCTGATCAGCCTGCACCGCGCCGCCGAAGTAAGCGGCCGCCGTTGCGGCGTGCCCTTCGCGCTCGTCAAAAGAGCTCCCGACCCGGATCATGACGTCGCGACCGACCTCCAAATCGAAATCGGCAATGAGCTTCGTTATAGCCGCGACGATCGTATCGCGGTCGGCATCCGTCACATCACCCAGCAGGCCTATCTCGTAGGTGCTCACGTAGTTTCCTCAACTGTGGGCGCTAGTTGTTGGCCCGTATGCGGATAGCCTCTTCGATCCACGCCTCGATATTGTTGGCGATGGAAGCATAGACGGCCTTGCTATCAGCTCCGCTCGGAACCTTGAGCGGCGCTACCTCGGCAAGGGTCCGCGTCGTGCCGGTAAAGGTGACTTTCGAGAGCGGGTTCACTCCCGCGGTGGATGGGCGACTGTTGGTGTCGAGTAGCTTGTCGATGCGGATACCCAGGACACCTCGTTTATCGTTCCAGCCCTTCGAGATCTCGTGGATGACCCATGGTCGGTTTGCCGTCTCCGCGCCGACCAAGACGACTACGCAGGTCTTGCCCTGCAACTGATCACCGATCCACTTCTCGATCGACGCATCACCCTTGCGCTTGACCTCTTCCCAGTCGTTGGCAGAGCAAAGCGTCTGACCTTCGAGGGAATTCATGTTGCGCACTTGCTGGGTACGCCAGAAGTCGTTCGCAAAATGAAAGCTGAAGAAAACGCGTCTCGCCATCAGTTGCCCCCTTATTAGCTTAATCTTTATCGCAAGCGATTGCGTTTGTCTGTCTCAACCCCGAGCAGGACGCCAGGTCGCTTTTCAGACACGCCGAACCACCTCCTAAATATAGATTTTCCGACGCACCATAAAAATGCGGTTCGGCCGTCATTGCTAGAGCAAGAGTCCAGTCCGCGGGGCGGGGTCGTAAAGCTCCGTAATTTGTCGCAAAAACTGGGTCTGCCCGCCGTAACTTGGGTGCCGAACGCAGACCACCGGTACGACATTCACAATGCGGTTAGCTGCGGCGGCTGCGTCGTTTCCGATCGCGATGATGCGCGCTGGCCTCAGCAATACGATAAGTGCTTGGAGCAGGTCTTCGCCGGCACGGCGTTCGCGCGCGTTATGCTGACGATTGGTGAACGGATCGTCCAATTCGTGAGGGTGGAGCGGAAACACGTTCCACAAGAAAATTCTGGCATCGATCCGATCGAGCATGCTCCAGATGACCGCAGCCGTCCGCTCGGCAACCGCCGCGCCGACCGTGGGCCGTTGGGCTACAAGATCCCAACGGCTTGCGTGCCGCTCGATATTGACATCGTCAGTTAGTGCAAGACCAGTCCGACGCCCACCACGATACCCAAGATCTCGACCAACCCAGATTGCGTCGATCGGTTTGCGCGCCGCACTTTCTACCATCGCTGACAAGGCCGTCGCGCGACGGTTAGGCGCGTCAGGGTGATCGTGGATTTCACAACGGTCAACGTAAGGATTGAAGCAATTTTCGAATTGCAATGCAGCGACGGCATTTACGAACGGGTGCAGATTCATTCTATTGACTCGAGCGGCGCATAACGGATCGTGCGAAGTGCTCGATCACCGATGACCCAACCGCCTTCGGCGGCGCGGATTTGGCGGAAGACCCCATAGCCTTCGAGGATGGCCCGTTCCCAGAGCTTGAGTGGACATTGTGACACCTCATAGCCGGTCACGAACTCGCCGATGGTCTTGAGCATGCCAAGCGAGACACGATCCTGGCCCTCGAAGAAGTTTAGCTCTTTGGCTCGGGTGAAGATCCAGGCGGTCAAGCCTTCCTCGACCACGATCGCGCGACCACTATCCTGCGCTTCGTCGTAGTCGGGCTTACTCTTGCGCTTATGCTTGATGAGGGCACGCATGACGGGCGACCAATGAAGGATCGCGCTATATGCGAAATGAAATACGTCGTGGAAGCGATAGCCATCCGGATCAGCGATATTGTCGGTCAAAGGATCGCCAACGAAGACACCGTTCCACTGGAGATAGCTCCTGCCGCTGCCCCGTTGATTGACGCGGATTTTAAACGTCCGGGGTAGCTGCTCTTCGACTCCGAATTTGGCATCGAAATCGATCAGATCCTCTGGACGGGGCACGATGAACGCGCCCCTGGCTTTTCTCAAATTACTCCGTGCCACTTCGGCGAAGGCCAATTTGGCCGCGTGGAGTGCATCGAGATAATCGCTCGCAAATGCCACGATCTTCGCACGATCGGGCGTGGTCCCCAGCAATCCCGCCGCCGAGCGTCCGAGCCTGAAAAGCGTCATATCGACCGAATCCGTCGAGGTCGGCATTGCGACATGGGCGAATGCTCCCTCGACCATATCACTTGCAGCACCGATCGTCCTGAAGCGTTCGCCGCTCGCCGCCTCGGCGAACAGTTCATCGAGCGGAATGCTCAGGCGCCTGCAAAGCGCGGCGAGATACCAGAGCGTGTCACCAAACTCTTCCTCAGCGGCCCGCTTAAATCCGGGATAGGCTGATTTCTCACGAATGTGCTTCTTAGCAGTCGACATGATACCGCCGACCTCACCATAGAGGCCTTGCAGGATCGGACTAATCTCTGACGGGTCAAGCACGTCTGTGTCGGCGATCTCGGAAGCATAATCCGACAATAGAAATGACCCCGTGCTGTGATTCATCGGGTTAGCCACGGAGCGAAATCCACTCTTGGGGCGGCCCCTGGTAGCCGCTCACCCCGAAGCCACGCACCCAGTGCTCCAGGGCTTCGACCAACTGCGGATCGTCGAAACAAGACCGGCCGATCCCACTCTTGCATAATGGTCTGCCGTCCCGGTCATGGAGATCGTCGGGGAATTCCGGACCTGAGCCACCGAAGTAGGTGAAATCATTGCTAATCAGTAGGCGGTTTACGCCTGTGTCCCGCGCCACATGCCGTGGGTGGAGCTGGCCATCTGCATGCGAATGGAATGAATCGCGCTGGCGCCAGTCGCCGTCGGGCGTCTTGCGAAAATAAATGTTGTCACCACAGCTCTGCTTCCGGCTGCCCATGCGAAAAG
Source organism: uncultured Acetobacteraceae bacterium (assembly GCA_903847525.1). Classification (GTDB taxonomy): domain Bacteria; phylum Pseudomonadota; class Alphaproteobacteria; order Acetobacterales; family Acetobacteraceae; genus PALSA-911. The sequence goes on from CAINEA010000496.1 coordinate 8,215, forward strand.
GCTTCTTCGCTTCAAAGCGCGCATCCTTGGCATAGTCATCGAACGTCGTCGTTTCGGTCACCCGCATGGCATAAACGAGATGCCCGCCGCGCCTGATGCTACGGTCGTTACTGCCGCTGCCAACCACCCAGTCGCCGACCTCGGCTCCGCGTCGAATATCCGGCTTGCACGTCGCGAGTGTGCAATAGCCATAGAAGGGGTTCGGTGCGAACCCGCTATCGTAGCGCACCACGTATGAGTAGATGCGGGCCATTAACAAGGATGGCGCTTGAGGGGCACTGGCGCGCAGGGACCGCCATCTGGCTTTTCCCAGCTGTCCTTGCCATTGATCGCGTCGATAATCGCATTACCGCTCCATCCGACCAAGGCGTCGGCGTACTCCTGCAGCGCGGCAGGAAGATCGCACTCCTTCTCGCCGTGCTCCCACACACCGATAATTCGTTTGCCTTGCTTGGCCGCATACTCAATTTCCCAGTTGACCCACTCACTGTCCTTCGTCTGCGGCGACACATAACAGATGAACGTACCAGCCCAATTGATGGCGGGGGCTAGAATCTGAGTTTTGATGTAATTTGGGTCGGAGGCATTGTTGAACTTGCCGACGTGGATCGATGAATCCCGGACGTCCATACCCTTCGGAGCGAGTAAATCTTTTAGTTTTTGCAAGCCGTGATCGTCCTTGTGGACGTGACTAATGAATACGTTCTTGGTGTCCGCCATAGCCCCCCTCCCACCCTTTATGACACATGATGCTACATCACGCCCTGCGGCGCCCACGGCGATCGACAAGCTGATCGTCTGGCACATCGACACCAATCGCCTTCAGCCCCCGCAAAACGACCGTGCGTATGCTTTCCCCGTTCTCAATGCCGATCAGGGCAACCTGTTTGTGGATGTCGGAAGGCACCATGACCTGAATGGGGACTTCCTTTTCTACCGGCTGATGCTTTGGCACACGGAACTCTCGGATGGACCGCCAGAGCGGCTAAATCAATCGACTTGGTATGAATTTCCATTCTTCATGAATTCATGTTTTCATGCAACCCGAGATAGTTGGTCCAAACCCACTTCGCCAGGTCATTTGACGAAACGGCCGAGGCGGGGTGGCTGCGCTAGGCGCAACAATCTTTGCGCCCAGACTCCAATCTTGCGCCTAGCCTTGATTATTGCGCCTATCCACGGCATTCTTGCGCCTAGATTCTACACGCAGGAAAGGCCCTTTGGCGAACCAGATTCCAGAAGAAGCACTGGCAGCGATCGAAGATGCCGTGCGGCGCAACCCCAACGGCGTGTCGGCGCCGGAGATTCTGCGCGTCCTGGCAACTCCTGTCCCGCCACGCACTCTCCAATATCGCCTCAAGCACCTCGTCACCCGAAATCGCCTCATCATGGACGGCGAAGGGCGGTGGGCACGATACCGGATGCCCGATGCGGCCATCGACACGGCAGCACGGGAAGATGCCGACGAACCTATCATTCCGCTCTCCGAGGCAGGGACAGCGATCCGCGACTACGTCCGTCAGGCGCCGGAGGCCCGCAAGCCGGTCGGTTACGACCGAAAATTTCTCGACCGCTATCGACCGAACGCTTCCTTCTACCTGACCGAACAGGACCGCACGCATCTGGCGGCCGTTGGCCGCCCGCAGATCGCCGAACAGCCCGCGGGCACCTACGCCAAACAGATCCTCAGCAGGCTGTTGATCGATCTCGCCTGGAATTCGAGCCGTCTCGAAGGCAACACTTACTCGCTCCTCGACACCAAACGCCTCATCGAGCTGGGCGAGGAGGCGGTTGGCCGCGCGCATCTCGAGGCGCAGATGATCCTGAACCACAAGGACGCGATCGAGTTCCTGGTCGGCGCCGCCGACGAAATCGGCTTCAACCGCTACACCTTCCTCAATCTCCACGCGCTCCTGGCCAACAACCTCCTTGCCGATCCCACGGCGGCCGGCAGGCTGCGCTACATCGCCGTCGGCATCGAACGCTCCACCTTCCATCCGCTGGAGGTGCCGCAGCTCATTGAGGAAAGCTTCGACCAGATCCTGGCAACCGCTGCCGCGATCAGCGATCCCTTCGAACAAGCGTTCTTCGTGATGGTGCAGCTTCCCTACCTGCAGCCCTTCGACGACGTGAACAAACGCGTGTCGCGCCTCGCCGCCAACATCCCGCTCATCAAGCGCAACCTGACGCCGTTGTCGTTCGCCGATGTTCCCCGGCAGACCTATACGGAAGCCGTGCTCGGTGTTTATGAGCTCAACAAGATCGACCTTCTCAAGGATGTCTTCATCTGGGCCTACGAGCGCTCGGCCGCTCGCTACGCTGCCGTTCGCCAATCCCTCGGCGAACCCGATCCCTTCCGGCTTCGCTACCGAGAACAGTTTCGCGAGATCATCGCCGAACTTGTCCGGGCGCGCGTGGCTCGGAGGGACGCCGCAGCAAAAATAGCGGCTTGGTCGGAGAAAGAGATCGACCCCGGCGACCGCGAGCATTTCGCCGAAATCGTCGAAGCCGAACTGATAGGCCTGCATGAAGGCAATTTCGCTCGCTATCGAATCCGTCCCTCGGAATTCGCAGCCTGGCGACAAGTCTGGGAGGCCAGATGACCGATACCGCACCGTCAGCCAAACCGCCGGCCCCAGCGATCTACGCGCTCACCGTCGAGCGATTTCGCGGTATCGCGACTCTTCAATGGAAGCCGTCGCGCGGCGTGAATGTCATTCTCGGCGGCGGCGACGCCGGCAAGACTACGATCCTCGAAGCCATCGCGCTTCTCTTCAGCCCGGTCAATCCAACGACGCTCTCCGATTCCGACTATCACGACCGAGATATCGAAGCCGGGTTCTCCATCGAGGCTGTTCTGTCCCTGCCCGTAGGCGTCGGAATGAGCAGCCAGATGAAACCCTCCTGGCCTTGGGAATGGAGCGGTGAAGAAGCGGCCGTTCCCGCCCTCGAACACGACGGCAAGCTCGCCGGTGAACCGGTCTACCGTGTTCGTGTGCGCGGCACCGAAGACCTCGAACTGGCCTATGAGATCGTCCAGCCCGACGGCTCTGCGGATAGCTTCCCCGTCGCGCTGCGACGCGCGATCGGCCTCGTCCGCTTGAGCGGCGATGATCGCAATGATCGCGATCTCAGGTTAGTCCAGGGCTCGGCGCTGGATCGGCTACTCTCCGACAAAGGCCTACGCTCCCGCATGGCGAGCGAGTTGGCGAAAAACGACGTCAAGAACGAGCTGACCACCGAAGCACAGGCTAAGCTCAAGAATCTCGATACGGCGTTCCAGAGGGAGAGCCTGCCGGCCGGCCTCGATCTCGCGATCACTGGCGGGCAAGGTGCATCGATCGCGTCAATGATCGGCCTCACCGCGGATCGCTCCGGCATCCAATTGCCCCTTGCGAGCTGGGGGGCCGGAACCCGCCGATTGTCGGCGCTCGCCATCGCCGAGCAGAACCAGGGCGACGCACCGATCACGCTCGTCGACGAGGTGGAGCGCGGGCTCGAACCCTACCGGCAGCGGATGCTGATCGAGAAACTCCAATCCGGATCGTCGCAGGTCTTTTTGACGACCCACAGCCCGGCCGCCATCTCGGCCGCGGCGACATCCTCGATCTGGTACGTGGATCATACCGGCCAAATCGGGCCGCTCGACGCGACCAAGATCGCGAAGCACCGCAAGACCGATCCGGAAGCCTTCCTGTCACGGCTCGCCGTCGTAGCGGAAGGCGCGACCGAACTCGGATTCACCACAGCCGTCCTTGAGCGCGCGTTCGGCTCCGTACTCGAGCAACATGGCGTGCATGTTAGCGATGGCGGCGGTCATGAGACGACGCTCGGCATCTTGGAAGCGCTTGCCGGCGGCGGCCTGCGGTTTGGCGGCTTCGCCGACGATGAAGGCAAACATCCCACGCGCTGGGCCAAGCTTCACACGAAACTCGGCGGATTACTCTTCCGCTGGCCGTCGCTCTGCATCGAAGAAAACATCATTGCCGTCGTCCCCGACGATAAGCTGGAAGCGTTCATCACCGACCCCACCGGCGAGAAAACTGGCATTCGCTTACGCACTCTGGCCGATCGCCTCGGCATCGCCGACAAGGATTTTGCTGCGCTCAAGGCGAAGGCGGGCGCCGATTTCAAGGCCCGCATAGTCGAGGCAGCTCTCGGCACTGTGCCCACCGGCAAGGAAAGCGATAAAAACGAGTACAAGGCGCATGCTGGCCGATGGTTCAAATCGGTCGACGGTGGGCGTGAGCTCGCGGGCAAGCTCTTCAGCCTCGCGCTCTGGCCGGCGCTGAAACCGCAGCTCCTTCCGTTCTGCAACGCGGTCCGGACTGCCATCGGCCTCGATGAGATTGCGGACCTGCATGGATGAGCGACGCGTCCGTCCACGCGGCGTTAAGGTCCGACGCACCGCTGGTGCTGGTCGAAGCGCCGGCCGGCTGCGGCAAGACACACCAGGGCGCCGACTACGCCCGCGATGTCGCCGTTGATCGCTCCAACCGCCTCCTGATCCTGACGCATACACACGCGGCCTGCTCAGTGTTCGCCGAGCGTACCCGAGGCAGCGGCAGCCGCGTCGAGATCCGCACGATCGACAGCCTCATCGCGCATATCGCAACCGCTTATCATCTCGGGCTCGGACTTCCGGCAGACGTGCCGACCTGGGCCAGGCGGACGCCCGATGGCTATCGGCATGTCGCGCTTCGCGTTGCAGCCCTGCTCAGACGACATCCGATGATCGCCGCGACTTTGGCCAAACGCTATCCTGTCGTGATCTGCGATGAGCATCAGGATTGCAGCGGCGACCAGCATGCCCTCGGCATAGCGATGCTCAACCAAGGCGCCAGGTTGCGAGTGTTCGCCGACCCCGTCCAACGCATCTTTAAGGAAGCGCCGCTGGCCGGCTCCACTCCGGCGCATGATTGGGGCGCTCTCACGAAACAGGCCCATGCGTTCGAGGAACTCGACACGCCGCATCGCTGGCGGAGCGGCTGCCCCGACCTCGGGCGCTGGACCCTCCTGGCCCGGGCGGCGCTCAAAAGCGGCGGAAAGATCGACCTCCGCAGCAACCTGCCTGCCAGCGTGTCGGTGGTCGTCGCAGAGAACCAGGCCCGCAGGAACATGGAGTATCAGCTCGCTCTCGCCGACCGGCGTGCCATCGACGCATTCACGCGATCCCACGCGTCGCTCCTCGTCCTCACGCGGTACAATGAGACGGCACGATCATTGCGCGCCTTCTTCAACCGGCGCCTCCCGCTATGGGAGGGCCACACACGTTCGGCCCTTGAGAAGCTGGTTGACGCGATCACCGCGGGCAATGCCGACTGCCCCAAGCTCGCCGCCGCCGTCGTAACGTTCATGAACGACATCGGCAAAGGTTTCAGCCCTTCGGCGTTCGGCGATCGGTTCGAAAAGGAAGTGCGCGAAGGCTGTACGGCAAGGAGTCGAGGCAAGCCCGCGACGATCCAGGAGCTTGGCCGCTTCCTCTTGGCCGAGCCCGATCATCGGGGCGTCGCCAAATTTCTCGCGCGCTTGGCCGAGTTGAGACAGGGCGACGCTGATTTCGCCGATATTGAAATGGACCACAGTAGGGAATTCTGGGAAGCGGTCAGGCTCGGCAACTTCGAGGATCTCGATGCAGGCCTGGCCGAGATAACGCACCGCCGCACCTATGGACGGCCCAAGCCGCCCGACGCTGCCATTAGCACTATCCACAAGGCCAAGGGCCTCGAATGCGGCAACGTCGTGGTGATGCCGTGTGACACCACCACCTTTCCTGACCGCGAGGATGCCCGATGTCTTCTCTATGTTGCTCTCAGCAGAGCCAAGGAGCGATTGATGCTTGTGGTCTCGCGGGCCAATCCGAGCCCGCTTTTCCAGCTCTAACGGTTCTTCTATCGGCCCTCATCATGGCTGCGGACACGATCGCTGGCTACATTGAGGGCCTGCTCGACGGGAAGGAATTCAAGCAGACCGCATATGCGGTCGACCGAGCTTCTCGAAAGGCGGCGCTTGCGCGTTTCCTCCTCAAAGCGGCGGGAGACGAGAACCCAGAGAAAAACGCGCTCATGGCAGCATAAGGCGAAAATTACGCACGTGGTTTGCTCACTTACGTCGGCCGGATTATTCCAGCGTCCATCGCCCTGGCCACAGCACCGGCATGTACAGCTGGAGGCCGTACTGGTCAGCGCCTATCCCTGCTCCCGAAGCAAGCTTCTTAGATTCTTGGTGACCGTGGCAGCCATATTTGCCGGCGGCGTGCCGTGCAGACGCGCCAGACCCTCCACTGCGATCCAGACATCGCTCGGCGTGGCAGGCCGGGCGTCCGTCTGGGTAAACGGCCCATCTGTTTCAGTCAGAACGCGATCCAACGGGAGCGCCTTAGTTATCGCGGCGCGCTTTTCGTTAGCGAGCATTTCCGCGTTCACCGAAAAGTAGCAGCCGAGATCGACCGCCCTCTTGGCCTCCGCCGCGGTACCGGTGAACCAATGAAGCACCACGCGCCCACGCGGGGGTGGCAGATGTTGCTCGATCATATCGAGCACGGCCTTGGTCGCTCGAACGCTATGGGTCGTGACGATCTTGTTCCCCGCCGCCGCGCAGAGCGTCAGCACGCGAGCGAAAACCTCCTTCTGTGTCTCGAACGATTTGTAGAACCGCGGGCCGGCGTCCAGCCCGACCTCGCCCACATAGCGGGTCCGCGGCAGCAATTCCTCCCATAGCCCGATCTCATGGGCGCGGTCGGCGACCAGTTGAGGATGCAGACCGAGAGCCGCCCGAACATGACGGGTGGCGGACGCCAGTTCGTGGTTCCGCGACCAAGCCTTGGGCGTGGTGGTTACGGTAAGAGTGAACACGCCATCGCGCTCGCAACGCTCCACCGCGGCCGCGTGGTCGGGGTAGAGATCGAGGTGGCAATGAAAATCGACAAGACTCGATTGCATGGGGCCTCTTAAGACGGTGCGGCGCGAACGCCAGTCAGCAAGCGCCCAACCTCCTCCAATCCGCGGCGATATACGTCGGCCAGATCATCGTGGCGGGAGGGATCATCAAAGAGCGGCCCCGGCTTGTGGATGAGGGCCTTGGCGAGTTCCGGGCGCTTCGATAGCCGCTCGATCGCGATCTGGAAGGATCGGACCTGCTGACCTTCGGCCTGCTTGGTGTCCAACGTGGCAGCCTTCAGGTCGGGTACGCCGTAAACTGTCGAATCCTTGCCTCGCAGAGAGGCCCGCCGGATGAGGCACGGCAGGCAGTATCCGCAGTGCCCCTGGGGCTTCTTGGTCCAGCGCCCCTTCGTCGGTGACGAACATGATAGCGACAGCGGGGCGAGCTGCTTCAACAGGGCCGGATTGGCGCATTGGGCGACCATCTCCCCCTTGGTCTTGTCCCAATAGGGATTTTCGACCTTCCCCGCGACGCCAAGCGCCCGGAGTAAATCGTTCCACCGGGCCATGTAGAAAGGATGCGTCGTCCGGGTGCTGAGCGCGCCGAGCCGAAGTCGATCAAGCGGCACATTGAGCGCGATTAAGCCGTTTTCCGGAACCTTGAGCACGAAGTCGCGGCCGAGCGCGGTGCCGGCAGCGACGCCCAGGGAGAAGAATAGGAACGAGCGGCCGCGCGTGGTGTCCTCCGATCCGACATCCTCGACCAGTCCGCTATCGAAGCTCATCCACACGCGCAACCGATCGAAGGCGGATGATTTGTAGGCGGCTTTCAAACCGTCGAAGCACTGCTCCTGCGACTTGCTCACCAGCCCTTCGCCGGCATGGCTGACAAGGAGCGGCGTCTCGCCGGCATTCAGGCTGTCGATCGCGCCGATCAAACTGTCCAAACCACCGGAGAACAGGCTCACGCCATCGAACGGGGTGGGAATGAGGGTTGGCGCGGCAGGAGAAACCAGCTTCGCATAACCCTTCGTCCGTTTGCGGAAGCCTACATCCCACCTGTCGCCGGTCAGGAAATTCAAAGCGCGGACCAAGATGGGTGCGGCGGCCGTCCATCGCGCCGGATCGCTCACGGGGATGACCAGCCGAATCTCGCGCGTCCAGGCGTCCTGCGATTCGGTCGAACGAGAGATGCGGGTATCCGCAGCATGAACATGGGCAGCGACCACCAGTATGTCCCCGCCGATCTCGCTCGGTGTCAGATGCAGAGCTTTGAGGTCGGCCAAGGCATGGCCGATCCCATGATCGAGACGCTTGCCCGCCACCAACTGCAAGGTCGATGCGACCTCGTCGCGCGCCTTGGGGATGCGAGTCTTATCGTCCGGCCCGAAACGGCCGATGATGACATGGCGCCTCATTTCGCTGCCTCCCCATCGCCCATCGTCTGCAATACTTCGAAGGCGGATTGATAGACGTTGGTCACGAAGCCCATCACCGCATCAGGAGTCAGCGACTGGATGTTGACACCCGCGGCGTTGATCGCGTCGCTGACCCCACGCTGGATGAAATCACGCAATTGCGCCTGAACCCTCTCGGCCGCGCGTGGATCGGCGGGCAAGGTCACGACCTTGGTGCCGACGTCGTTGCAGATGCGCGCCTCGATCGCGTGCGTCGCATATAATTCGAAGACGGTCTGGATTTGGCCCGGTGTCAGCGCGTCGATGTCGGTAATGCCGGCGCCAGCGAGATCGGCGATCGTCTCGACGAAGGCGTCTCGCGCGATCCCCTCGTCAATAGACCCGCCTTCGGGGCAGATGTAATCGGCAAGTCCCGCGAACACTTCTTCGATCGGCCGCCCGGCGAGGCTTTCGAGGTTGAGTGTTCGGAGCGCCTCTCGAACGCCATTCGCGCTGGCGTCGTTGAGGAATCGGACGAGCCCGGCGCCCGCACCCCGCGATGAACCCATCCGTTGCGCAGCTTGGCGTGAACCGCCCGCCGATTTGGACACATATTGCGAGACAGCGCGGCCGAGGCTCCGACGGTCGCTTCCGCCCGAACTTGCGAAGCGCGTGAAATTGTTTCTGGCCGATGTGAAGCGATCCGACGCTCCTGCCGGCGCGGTCGGCCGGGGCGCCGGCGCGGGAGGAACCGCTGGGGGCGATCCATCAGACGGCGTGGATTGCGTTCCGTCGCCCTCGCCCGCGCCGGCTCCGCCGTCGCCATCACCCTGCAACCAACTAGGGATGAGCGGCGTGCCGCCGCCTGCACCTCCATATGCGTTCGAGGTGCCCATCAGCGACCACCCTTCCGCGTGCGAAGAGCGGCGCTCGCCGTCGGCTTCAAGAAGGCCGAACCGGCGGTGGACCACCTTTGGAGTAGCTTCTCGAAGCGCGCGACGGTGTCGGAATCCTTGATGACACCCTCCCAACCCGACGCTGGCCACGGCCCGCATCGATCGGCCGGCAGGGCTTCGAGCAGGTCGAGGAGATTGGCTTGCAGCGTCGGATGCGCGCGAACCAGCACGGCGAGTCCATCGACGCCCGGCGGCACGGTATCGAAGGCGTCCCCGCCCATAACACGGCCGCGCAGCTCCTCGAAGACCTGCGCGGCTTCGGCCGGAACGAGCTGCTTGAGTTCACCCTCGAACGCCTGGACAGCGAGCTTCGGGCCGAGCAGCTTTTCGACTACCGCGGCGAGCCGCCCGAGGACGGAGGCCGCTCCGAAATAGTCCTTCCGATCCTTAGGGGCCGCGCAGGAATAAGAGATTCGGGTTGGATTTTTCTCGGGTAGAGGATTCCGGCTCGGCTGTGCAGTGGCTACGGTTCGCGGATGATCGACGAGAACGCGATCCGCACGC